>NZ_JBEXUP010000234.1:0-9138 GCF_040614375.1 Nonomuraea sp. NPDC005983 | reverse complement strand
CGCGGATCCCGCGCGACCACCGGGCCTCGGCGGTGGCGCGTGCCGTGGTCAGCCTGGCGCGCGGCGTCGGCGCGCACGTGCTCGCCCCCGCGATCGCCTACGAGGCGCAGCTCGCCGCCGTGCGCAGCTGGGAGGTGCGGCTGGCGCACGGCCCGCTGCTCACCCCGGGCCCCGACGGGCTGGTGCGGGTCCCTCTCCCCGCCGTCGAGGACGAGCCCGCGATCTCGCTCGGCCCCCGCGTGCAGGAGCTGCTGCTGCCCGCCGTGACGCTTCCCGCGGAGGCCAAGGCGGAGGAGGTGGTGGCGGCGTTCGGCCACGAGCCGTCGATCACCAGCGTCATCCTGGTGGACGAGTACCAGCGCCCCAAGTTCAGCCTCGACCGCAGCCGCTTCCTGCTGTCGTTCGCCGCCCGCTACGGGCACGCGCTGCACGGCGCCAAGCCCGCCAGGCGGCTCGCCGACCCGCCGCGCACGGTGCCGAGGACGACCCCGGCCATCGCCGCGATGCAGGCGGCGGGCCGGGACTCCGGACGCGTCTACGACGACCTGGTGGTCGTCGACGAGCTCAACCGCTGCCTCGGCATCGTGCGGGTCTCGGACCTGATCAGGCAGATGACGGCGGTCAAGGGCTGAACGCCTGACAGCGCCGGGGCGGGCTTCAGGACGCCAGCGCCCGCGCCCACTCGGCGGTGTCGGTGATCTGGACGAAGTTCACGATCAGGTCGTCGCGCAGCGTCAGGTCGTGGGCGAACGCGGCCTCGAAGGGGCGTCCGGTGGCTCGGACGGTGCCGCGGTAGTGCCCGAGGACGACGCACCGGTCCGGCCCCGACCACACGTACTCCTCGGGCACCGGGGCGGTCCGGTAGGTGCGGAAGATGATGCTCCAGCAGCCGCGCAGCGCGCCCTGGGGGCCGCGGTGCTCGCCTCCGACGCCCAGCGGCATGCCGGTGCTGACCTTCAGGACCAGGTCGGGGTGGAGGGGGGCGACGAGCGCGTCCGCGTCGCCCGCGGCGAAGGCGTCGTAGAGCCGTCGAACAGTTTTAGAGGTCATTCTCTAAAACTACCGCGAGCGCCGCCGCCTCCGCCATCCGGGCCGCCTGTTCGGGGATGGCCCCGCTTCTCGACAGGTGCCGCCGGACGGCCGCGAGCGGGATGTCCACCAGCGCGAAGACGACGCGCTCCAGGTCGCCGTGGCCGCTGCGCTCCGCCAGCCGTCGCATGGCCGCAACGGAGGCCGTGTTGAGCCGCGACAGCTCCTCGCCCAGCTCCTGCGGCCAGGCCAGGCGCAGGTCCTCGACGTGGTAGCGGAGCAGCAGGCGGGCCTCGTCGGGGTGCTCGGCCGACCAGCGCACGGTGTGCGCCGCCGCCCGCCGCACCGCCTCGGCCAGGTCGCCGGTCTGCGCGGCTTGCAGGAAACCCTCCTGGAAGCGGCGGACCGTCCTGATCCACAGGTGGGCGAGCAGCAGGTCGCGCGAGCCGTAGCGGTGGTAGATCGAGCCGCTGGGCGCGCCGAGCCTGGCGGCGACGGCGGTGACCGTCACCGCGCCCTGCCCGCTCTCGGCGGCGACGGCCGCGGCCGCGTCGAGGATCTGGTCGGCGTCGAACTTCGCTGGTCTGGCCATGCCGGCACGGTAGCGGCCCGGCCCGCTCAGCGGGCCACGCGACCCGCCCGAGACGCGGCTAGAGCCAGCCCTGCGACCGCGCCCGCTGCACCGCCTCGATGCGGTTGCGCGCCCGCGTCTTCTGGATCGCCGACGACAGATAGTTGCGCACGGTGCCCACCGACAGATGCAGGGACGTGGCGATGTCGCCGATCGTGGAGCCGTCGGCCGCCGCGGCCAGCACGTCCCGCTCGCGCGACGACAGCGGGTTGGGCCCCGCGCTGAGCGCCGCCGCAGCCAGCCCCGGATCGATGACCCGCTCCCCCGCGTGCACCCGGCGGATCGCGGCGGCCAGCTCGCGGGCCGGGCTGTCCTTCACCAGGAACGCCACCGCCCCCGCCTCCATCGCGGTGCGCAGGTAGCCGGGCCTGCCGAACGTGGTCAGGATCATCACCCTGCAGCCCGGCACCTGCGCGGCGATCCTGCCGCCCGCGGTGATGCCGTCCATGGCGGGCATCTCGATGTCGAGCAGCGCGACGTCCGGCCGCTCCTTGGCGGCGACGGCGACGGCCTCCTCGCCGTTGGCGGCCTCGCCGACCACCTCGATGTCGGGTTCCAGGCCGAGCAGCGACGCCAGCGCACCGCGCACCATGGCCTGGTCCTCGGCCAGCATCACGCGGATCACGGGGCTCACGATACGGCCTCCGCCCGCACGGCCACCGGGACGAGCACGCGCAACCGGAAGCCTCCTTTCGGCGCCGGCCCCGTCTCCACCTCGCCGCCCGCCGCGCGGATCCGCTCGGTGAGCCCCTGCAGGCCGCTACCCATCTCGTACGGCCCAGCGCCACGCCCGTCGTCCACGATGTCCAGGGTTGCGTGGGCTCCGTCGGACGTCACGCTGATCATGCAGCGGGACGCCTCCGCATGCCGGATGACATTGGTGGTGCCCTCGCGGACCGCCCAGGCGAGCAGCCCGTCGAGCAGGTCGGGCAGCGGCGTGCCCTCGACCCGCACCTGCGCCTCCACGCGCGCCGCCCGTAACGCCGACCTGGCGCTGTCGAGCTCCTCGGCCATGCTGCGCTGCCGGTAGCCGGTGACCGCCTCGCGCACCTCGACCAGCGCCTGCCGGGCGACGGACTCGATGTCGCCGATCTCGTTGAGCACCCTCGGGGAGCCCTCCGCCAGCCGACCGGCCAGCTCGGCCTTGAGCACGATCAGCGAGAGGCTGTGGCCGAGCAGGTCGTGCAGGTCGCGGGCGATGCGCAGCCGCTCGTCGGTGGCGGCGAGCCTGGCCATCTCCCCCTCGGCGTCGCGCAGCTGCTGGGCCAGCACCCTGGTGTTGCGGACGCCGATGAACAGCAGGCCCAGCGTGACCACCTGCAGCCCGAGGATCGTGATGGCGCCGGGGTCGGTGCGGGTGATCAGGCCGCTGACGACGACCGCCGCCAGCATCCCCCCGATGCCGAAGAGCGCCTGCCGCGGCCAAAGGATCATGCAGTACAGCACCACGGTGTAGACGGGCAGGCTGAGCCAGGCCCCGCCGAAGACCAGCGACGCGCCGATCCCGATCACCGTGGTGAGCGCCAGCAGCGGGACGGTCCACCGGCCGCGCTCGTAGAAGGTACGCGGGCTCACCACGGTCGCCACGTACGAGACCAGGAACGCGACCAGCGACAGCGTCGCCCAGACGGCCCTCGTCCCGGCGATCTCGCCGGACGCGATCTCCGAGATCGGGAAGAGAAGGTAGACGAGCCCGAACGAGATCCCGAACAGCCGGCGTTTGCGGGACGGCACGCCGTCCGCCCCGCTGAAGGTCAGCAGGTTGGCGAAGCTCATGCCCGAACAGTAGCCCGCCGGTAGGCGAACGTCGCCGCCGCGCCGAGCACGACCGCCCAGCCCGCGACCACGAGGACGTCCGTCAGCGGCAGGCCGTTGCCCGCGACGATGTTCCAGCCCAGGTCGGCGTACCGGTAGGAGGGCGTGAGCTCGGCGATCGCGCGGATGGTGCCGCCCATGACCTGGACGGGGAACCACAGACCGCCGAGCAGCGCCAGGGCGAACATGCAGATCATCGCGACGGGCTGGGCCGCGTCGGGCGCCAGGAGCGAGCCGATGGCCAGCCCGAGCGCGATGAACGGGATCGTGCCGAGCCACAGCGCCAGCAGCAGCGGCACCCACCGGCTCACGGGCAGCGTGACGCCCTGCTGGAGCACGGCGACCGCGAACACGAGCACCAGCGAGGGCAGCACCAGCAGCATCGCGGCGCCCAGCTTGGTGACGATGATCGCCCAGCCGGGCAGCGGAGTGATCTGAAGCTGGCGCAGCCAGCCCGTCTGGCGCTCCTGCGCCCACGGCACGGCCGAGCTCATCATGGACGCCGACAGCGCCCCGTAGGCGGCCATCGACACCATCAGGTAGACGGCCACCCGGACGCCGTCCTCGGCCGTCTGGTTGCCGTAGATGTTGGCGTTGATCAGGTAGAACACCACGGGGAAGAGCACGACGAAGATGATGTAGCGGCGGTTGCGGAGCATCCGCAGCGCCTCGGTCCTCGCGTAGTACAGCATCACGGCTCCCTGGTCAGGGCGAGGAAGGCGTCCTCGAGGTCGGCTCCGGTGAGGGTGAGGTCGCGCACCTCGAGCGAGGTGGCGCGGTAGAGGGCGTTCAGCGTGGCGTCGGTGTCTGAGGTGCGCAGCGCGGCCGTCCCGGCGACGATCTCGACGGCGGTGACGCCGGGCAGCCGGTCGAGCCCGGCCGCGGGCTGCTCGCCGATGGCGAAGCGGACGGTGTGCCCGCCGACGCCCGCCTTGATCTCGGCGGCGGTGCCGTCGGCGACGACCTTGCCCTTGGCGATGACGATGACCCGGTCGGAGTGCTCGTCGGCCTCCTCCAGGTAGTGGGTGGCGAACAGCACGGTCCGGCCGCCGGCGGCGTAGTCGCGCATGCTTTCCCAGAACCGCAGCCTGGACTCCACGTCCATGGCGGCGGTCGGCTCGTCCAGCAGGAGGATCTTGGGGGCGCCCGCGATGGCCAGCGCGAACCTGACCCGCTGCGCCTGCCCGCCCGACAGTTTGTTGGCCCGGCGCTTCACCAGGTCGCCGAGGTCGGCCAGCTTGACGATCTCGGCCAGGTCCAGGGGCTGCGGGTAGAGCCTGCGGATCAGGTCGATGAGCTCCTTGACCGTCAGTTCGGGGATGAGCTCGCCGCTCTGCAGCATCGCCCCCATCGCGCCGGCGGCGACGGCCTGGTCGGGGGTCCTGCCATGCACGGAGATCGTGCCCGAGGTCGGCTTGAGCAGGCCGAGCAGCATGTTGATGGAGGTCGACTTGCCGGCTCCGTTGGGGCCGAGCAGAGCCACGGTCCTGCCGGGCTCGATGGTGAGGGACAGGTCGTCGACTGCGAGGACTTCGCCGTAGTCCTTGCTGACCTGGTCGAACACGATGGCGTCCATGTCGTCAACGCTAGGGGCGGGCCTGTCGCCCGGTTAGTGCCTTCCCTCCGGCGTTCACCGTGACATTTGTCAGACGAGCCGGGTGACCAGGCCGGTGTCGAGGCTGTAGCGGGCGCCGATCACGGCCGCCCTGCCGCGTAGCAGCCCGTCGTCGCGTAACAGCGACACCGTCCGGACGACGTGCGCGCTGATCATCGCCTCCACGTCCCCGCCGGAGCCCTCGTAGGCGGGTTCCAGCGCGGCCACGATGCGGGACAGCTCGCCGGGTAAGGCGGCCCCCTCGCGCAGCGCCTGCGCCGCCGCCGTCACCGCGCCGCACCGCTGGTGGCCGAGGACGACGACGAGCGGCGCGCTCAGGGCCTGCGGCCCGTACTGGACAGCGGCGGTGACCAGCCGGTCGACGGTGTGCCCGGCGGTCCTGACGACCAGCAGGTCGCCGAGCCCGGCGTCGAACACGACCTCGGGCGGCACCCGCGAGTCGATGCACGACAGGACGACCGCGTGCGGCGACTGGTCCGCCGCCACCCGCCTCCTGTGCTCGGGGTCCTGGCGCGGGCGGCAGGACGTGCCCGCCGCCCAGCGCCTGTTGCCCTCCTCCAGCGCCGCCCACGCCTGCTCGGCGGTGGCGGGACGCTCCTCCGGCACGCTCTCGGACGCTCCGGGACGCGCTCGCCCGGAGATCGGACAACGGCGGGCAATCAGTTCGTCACGCACAGCTAATTCATGCCTTGTGCGAGGCTTGCCCGGATATGGCCTCGCAGGGAGATGTCAGAGGCGGCAGGCGTAGATGTCGGTGACCAGGATGGCCCTTGCGCCGAGGTCCCAGAGCTGGTCCATCACCTGCTGGTGGCCCTTGCGGCGGACCATCGCCCGCACGGCCACCCACCCCTCGCGGTGCAGCGGCGACACGGTCGGGCCCTCCATGCCGGGAGTGATCGCGATGGCCTCCTCGATCCGCTCGGCGCGGATGTCGTAGTCCATCATCACGAAGTCGCGGGCGTGCACGACGCCCTGGAGGCGGCGGACGAGCTGCTCCAGGCCCGCGTCCTGGGGTGCGCTCTGCCGCTTGATCAGCACGCCCTCGGAGCGCATGATCGGCTCGCCGAACACCTCCAGGCCGACGTTGCGCAGGGTCGTGCCGGTCTCCACGACGTCGGCCACCGCGTCGGCGACGCCGAGCCTGATGGCGGTCTCGACGGCGCCGTCAAGCTTGATCACCCGGGCGTCGACGCCCTGGTCGGACAGGTACTTGTCGAGCAGGCCCGCGTAGGACGTGGCGATGCGCAGCCCGTCGAGGTCGTTGACCGACGTCATCGCGCCCGCCCTGGCGGCCAGGCGGAAGGTGGAGCCGCCGAAGCCGAGCGGCATGATCTCCTCGACGGGGGCGCCGGAGTCGATCAGCATGTCGCGGCCGGTGATGCCGGCGTCGAGGGTGCCCTCGCCGACGTAGACGGCGATGTCGCGCGGGCGCAGGAAGAACAGCTCGCAGCCGTTCTCCTGGTCGACGACGACGAGTTCCTTGTTGTCGGTGCGGGGCCGGTAACCGGCCTCCTTGAGCATGGTCTGGGCGGCCTCACTGAGAGCGCCCTTGTTCGGTACGGCCAGACGCAGCATGTCTGTGGTTTCCTCGGGTCTCGCTGGGTTTACCGGCTGGCGGCGGAGGGCGCGTGGCGCCCTAGAGATGCTTGTACACCTCATCCAGCTCGATGCCCTTGGCGAGCATGAGCACCTGCACGTGGTAGAGGAGCTGCGAGATCTCTTCGGCCGCGCGTTCGTTCGACTCGTGCTCGGCGGCCATCCAGCTCTCGGCGGCCTCCTCGACGACCTTCTTGCCGATGGCATGGACGCCGGCGTCGAGCGCGGCCACAGTGCCCGAGCCCGCGGGCCGGGTCTGCGCCTTCTCTGACAGCTCGGCGAACAGCTCTTCGAAGGTCTTCATGATCTCTCTCGTCGGTCGGCTGACGTGCATGACAAGCCTAGTCTGCGCGCCAGGGTCGTACGGCCCGGCATCCGCCACCCGAGACGGCGCTCCCCGGACGGGGCGTGTCCATGAACCGGGTAAGCGGGTGACCAAGGCACCGCCAAAAAACGCTGATACGGTTCAGCGAAGGTTACCGGGCAGGGAGGGGCGCCGGGTGAAGAGGCCGACGATCGCCGACATCGCCGAGCGGGCCGGCGTGTCCAAGGGGGCCGTCTCGTACGCGCTGAACGGTCAGCCCGGCGTCTCGGAGCAGACCAGGGCGCGCATCCAGGCGATCGCCCAGGAGATCGGCTGGCGTCCCAACCTGGCCGCGCGCCTGCTCAGCGGCGCCAGGGCCGACGCCATCGGCCTGGTCGTGTGCCGCCCTGCCCGCTTCCTCGGCGTCGAGCCGTTCTTCATGGAGCTGATCAGCGGCATCGAGGGCGAGCTGGCGGCGAGCTCGTGCGCGCTGATGCTGCAGGTGGTGCCCGACCACGAGGCCGAGATCGCGATCTACCAGCGCTGGTGGGGCGAGGGCAGGGTCGACGGGGCGATCCTGGTCGACCTGCACGCCGACGATCCGCGGGTGCCGGTGGTCGAGCGGCTCGGCATGCCGGCGGTGGTGGTCGGGCATCCGTCGGGCGCGGGGTCGCTGCCGGCGGTGTGGTCCGACGACGGCGCCGCGATGCGCGAGGCGGTCGAGTACCTGGCGGCGCTCGGTCATCGGCGCGTCGCCAGGGTGGCCGGGCTGCCCGGCCTGCTCCACACCCAGATCAGGGACACCGCGTTCGCGGAGGTCTGCGCGGCGCTCGGCGTGAGCGAGCATCCCGTCGTGCACACCGACTACACCGGCGAGGAGGGCGCCAGGGCGACCAGGCGGCTGCTCAGCTCGCGGGCCAGGCCCACGGCGATCGTCTACGACAACGACATCATGGCGCTGGCGGGGCTGTCGGTGGCCCAGGAGATGCGTCTGGACGTCCCGGCCGAGCTGTCCATCGCGGCGTGGGACGACTCGCCGCTCTCGCAGGTGGCGCGGCCCCCGCTGACGGCGCTGACCCGCGACATCCCCGCCTACGGCGCGCACGCCACCCGGTGCCTGCTGCGGATCGTCGGCGGCGAGGAGGCGGCCGGAGTGGAGGACCCCGCCGCGCGCCTGCTGCCCCGGGGCAGCACCGCCCCCGCGCCGGGCGCCTGAACCGCTTCACGGACTCCACGGCCCCATGAGGGCGGCTCCGGAGGCGGAGACATTCCGGCAATCCCGGTCGCCGGCTATGGTGACTTACCCGTTTAAGTGGCGAGATCCCCACTGGATCGCCAAGGGTATCGACCTGAACAAACCGAAGCTGAAGGGCGAGTGGGCGATGACCACGCTGCCGCCAGCTGCCGTTCAGCTCGATCAGGGCCACCGTGTCGAGGCCCTCACAGACCGGGTCGGTCCGCTCGTGGCCGGTCGGGGACCAGTCGAACACGGCCTCGTAGCGCCAGGCCGTCCGGCCGATCCCATCGATCAGGGGCAATGTACGACGTTGCAGCACCCCGTCACCTTGTTGGCACCATTGAGCGCCCACCTAGCTGAGCCGATTCATGGGCGCTCCTTCCCCGGAAACGCCACTGCCCGCCGCACCTCGTCCAAGCGAGGTACGGCGGGCAGGGAGGTGGTCACGCCCGGCCGGCGGGCCGGGTCAACGGCCCCGGCGGCGCGAGGTGGACGCCGTTACGACCTGGCCGGAGCCCGGTCAGCGGCCGTAGCGACGCTCGCCCTGAGCGGAGCGGTAGCCGCCGTTGCCACGGCCCTCCGTGCGGTAGCCGCCGGAGCGGTAGCCGTCGCGCGGGCGGTCGTCGGAGCGGAAGCCGCCGCGGTCGCGGTCGGCCGAGAACGGGCGGCCCCGGTCGCGGGCGCCGTGCTCGTCGGAGCGGAAGCCGCCCTGGCCACGGTCGTCACGGCGGAAGCCGCGGGAGCGGTCGCCGTCGCGCAACGGCCGGTCGTCGGAGCGGAAGCCGCCGCGCTGGCCGCGGTCGTCGCGCCGGGCGCCGCGGTCGTCGCCGAACGTGCGCGGCTCCTGCGAGCCGTCGTGCCGGCGCGGACGCCGGTCGTCACCCGCGCCGAACGGCCGGTCGCCGTCGTCG
>NZ_JBEXUP010000233.1:0-9177 GCF_040614375.1 Nonomuraea sp. NPDC005983 | reverse complement strand
GCCGCGGCGGCGGGCAGGTATGTCGACGCGCGCGCCGGCCGCCGCGGCGGAGTCGATCAGCAGCGCCACGGGCCGCATCGCCAGCGTGTTGGAGACGATCCGGGTGGTCACCATCAGCGCCTCTGCGGCGGGCTTGCCGAGGCGCAGCTCCAGCTCGCGGCGGGCGCGCGGGACGTCCTCGGCCAGGGCGAGGAAGCTGGGCACCGTGGCGGGCAGCCTCGGGAGCCCGGTGACCCGGCCGACCAGCGCCACCCCGGTTCCGACGAGGTGCAGGCCGAGGCTGACCGCGGCGCGGGCCTGCTGCTCCACGCCGTCGATCGCGCGGGGCGCGGGCACCGCGGCGCCCGAGTCGACCTCCTCGACGATCGCCACGACCTTGTCCATGTCGAGCACGGACGTGTCCCCGCCGACGAACACGCAGCCGAGGGCCCCGTTCACCTCGGCGCGGGGCACGCCGGACGCCAGCAGCCGCTCCTCGAGAGCGCGCGCGAGCCGCTCGGTTCCCGGGCCGCCGATGCCCCGCAGCTCGACGCGGACCCCGCCAGGGCACGGCTGCACCCGGCGGGGGCGCGGAAGCATGCTCCGCACCGGCTCGGGAAGCATGTTCAGCAACGTGTCAACAGGGAGCAGACCAGACCACACCGTGCGGCCTCCTATCAAGGGCGTCCTCGGATGGGCGCCCAGGCACAGCCGCGCGGGCACACGCTTCGTTCAGTTGTCTGTCGTCCGGATCAGGGGCCAACCGGGCTCACCCGCCCGACCGCGCACTACCGGCCGTGCTCTTGCGCTGGGTCGACGTGCTGGAGGTCGAGGCGGTCCTGCGCCGCGTGGTGGCGGTGGCCCCCGTGGTTCGCCTGGTTCCCGTGGTGGTCCCCGTCGTTCGCCTGGTTCCCGCGGTGGTTCCGGTGGTCCGCCTGGTTCCGGCGGTGGTTCCGGCGGTGGTTCCCGCGGTGGTCCCGGTGGTTCGCCTGGCTCTGGTGGTAGCGGTGGCTCGCCTGGCCCCCGTGGTGGCGGTGGCCCGCCTCCGCGTGGTCGTCGCGGCAGGCTTCGGCGGCTCGGCGGGCGCGGGCTCCGGCGGCTTGCGGGCCGCCATCGTGGGCGCACCCTCCCTCCGGGCGCGCTGCGCGATGATCGTCCCGGCGCCGATGGCGGCCGCGACGGGCCATTCGAGCACTCCGAACACGGCCAGGGCGCCGAGCACCCCGTAGTAGGCGACGCGCTCGGGTGCGGGGAGGAACGTCTTGGCGATGTCGACCGCGTGACCGAGCTCCTGCTTGCCGATGTGCGGCATCTGCGGCATCTGCGGCATCGGCACGCGCGGCATCGCGAGGTGCGGCAGGGCGATGTGGGGCATCCGGACGTCGGGCGCGCGGAGCTGGACCGTCATCATCGGCAGATCCAGCGTGAGCCGCCTGCCGGACTCCTTCTTCCGTCCGGGCGCGGCGGTAGCGGTGGACGGACGCCCGCGTGACGGGCGCGTCTGGGCGGCGGCCATGATTCCTCCTCCAGGACGAGGAACGTCCATCCCTGACGCCATGCCAGGGAACGACGGTTCCGAGAGCCGCGGCGCAGCCCTCCATGTCTCCCTATCCCTCGCCGGTCCAGATATTCCGGGCGGAGGTTATATGTCGGGTTGGGCCGTCCCATATTCGCTTCAGGTCGGCTCGTCCCGGTGGAGTAGGTTCGTCTGCCATGGACGTGATCGAAGCCCATCGTGGGCTGCTGCGCGGACTCCTTCCAGACGACGAGCTGCCGGCGCTCTCCGTCCACCGGGGGCAGTTCCACGACGTGGTGATCGGCGCGGAGCGGGTCGTCTGCTTCGCACGGACCGGAGCCGCCGGCGACCGGCTGCCCCGGCGGGCCGCCGTGCTCCGCGTCCTCGCCGGGCTCGACCTCGGCGTCCGCACACCCGTCCCTCTGGATGAGGGGGCTTCCTGGCTGGTGCTCAGCCGCGTCCCCGGGGCGCCGCTGGCCCAGGAGGAGCTTCGCCGCCGCGAGGTCGCCGACCTGGTGGCCGCCCGGTACGCCGCCCTGTTCACCGGGCTCGCCGCGGCGGGCGCGCGGACGGCGGTGCGCGAGGCCCTGCCGCACGCCCCGCGCGACAGGTGGCGGGAGTTCGCCGCGGACGTGCGGGCGGAGCTGTTCGCGCTCATGTCCGACGCCGGACGGGCCCGGGCCGTACGGGAGCTCGCGGCGCTGGACGGCCTTCCCCACCTCACCTCCGCCGTGGTGCACGGCGACCTCGGCGGCGAGAACGTCCTGTGGGAGCGGGTGGGCGGGCTGCCCCGGTTGACCGGCGTGGTCGACTGGGACGACGTCTGCCTGGGAGACCAGGCGGAGGACCTCGCCGCCGTCGCGGCCAGCTACGGCGACGCGCTGCTCGACGCCGTCGTCTCCCGCCTTGGCGCGCCGCGCGGGCTGGCGGAGCGCGTCGCGGCGATCCGCGGCACGTTCGCGCTCCAGCAGGCCCTGTACGCGGCGCGCGACGGCGACCAGCACGAGCTGGACGACGGGCTGACCGGCTACCGCTGACCGGACCGGCTCCGAGGACCAGGGGCGGCGGCCGTTAGGCCGGCTCCTCGTAGGTGATGTGGTACTTGGCGGCGATGCGGTTGAGCTTCTCCGGGTCGAACCTGCCGCTCGTGGTGGCCGCGGGCCCGGCCTCGATCAGGTCCTCGACGTAGCACTCCCAGCCTCCCGGCGAGGAGATCTGCACCATCCGCGGAGGCGGCGTGGACCCCTTGCGCAGGGCGTGCGGGACGCCGTGCGGCAGCAGCACGAACCCGCCCTTGGGCACCGTCTCCGTCCGGTCGTCGAACTCCACCTCGAGCAGGCCGTCCAGGACGAAGATGCACTCGTCGGCCTCGTGGTGGACGTGGCGCGGGATGTCGCGCGCCAGGGTCACCTCCAGCAGGGAGAACCTTCCCTCGGTGTCCTCGGTTCTGGCCTTGATCGCGAACGCGGGCGGGATGGGGATCCGGCTCGGCCGGACCTCGCCGGGGCTCAGCAGGATGAAGCGGTCCTTCGACATGGAGTCTCTCTCTTCTGGCTCGTGCGATAATTGAATGCGGAATCCGGAATCCGTATTCCGCAAAAGTCTAGCCAGAGGATCTCTTCGGATGTCAACTCCGCCGTCCCGCCGCAAGCCGCGTACCGACGCGGAACGCAACCGGGCCCGTGTCCTGGAGGCCGCCCGCGCTCTCTTCGCCGAGCAGGGGTATGACGTGCAGATGTCAGAGGTGGCCAGGGCGGCCGAGGTCGGCGTCGGGACCCTCTACCGGCACTTCCCGACCCGCCAGGCGCTCATCGAGGCCGCCGCCGAGCACCGCTCGGGCGAGCTGCTCGCCTTCGCGAGGGAGACGTGCCTCGCGACCCCCGACGGCCTCGCCCGCTTCCTCGGCCACATCGGCGAGGTGCTGGCCCGCGACCGCGGGATGTCCGAGGCCATCGAGACGGCCATGGGCTCCACCGAGCCGCAGGGGGAGACGCGCACGGCCCTGCAGGCCGTCGCGGGCGAGCTGATCGAGCGAGGCCAGGCCGAAGGCGTGATCCGGCCGGACGTGACGGTCGCCGACGTCAACATGATCGTCTGCGGGCTGGCCGCGGTCATCCGCAACGCCGCCGGCGACTGGCGCCGCTACATCGAGATCACCCTCAACGGCCTCCACCCCCGCTGACCGGCGACCGACCGGAGGGCACGGCGGGCACGATGATCGCGTCGACACCTGCGCCAGCAGGACGCCGCCCGCGGCGGCGAAAAGGGAAAGAGGGGATAAAGGGCTATATTCCGTGATCCTTACTCGCGAGAGTCTGACGCGGAGTCAGCCCGAGGTGATAGAGATTTCCGTCGGGGTGCAAACGTGCCGGAGGCGGGGGCCCGGGCACGGCTTTCTGACAGCTGGGGAGCGGGGGTCTCGTGACGCTGCGGATCCATTTCACGGGCGCGGATCTGGCGCGAACCCGGATCTCGCCGGAGCCCGACGCGATGTGGGAGGTGATGCTCAGCCTGCACAGACTGCGCCGCGGCGAGCAGACGCTGGTCTTCGGCGAGTGGAAGCAGAACGCGCTGGGACGGGTTCCCGCGCTCGCCAGGCTGCTGACGCCGCTGGCGCCGTCCCAGGGGTACGCGGCCGACTTCCTCACGCCGCGCACCGGGTCCGGCTCGATGGAGGCGGGAGTGGAGAGCCTGCGGCGCACCCCGCGCGACCGGCTCCGCGCCGACCTGGCCGAGCTGGTCCGGCGGCATCCCGGCAGGCGGCTGCCGCGCTGGACGGCCGACCTGGCGGCGGGCAGCGCGCAGGCGGTGCAGGCCGTCGCCGGAGCGGTGAGCGCGTACTTCGCGGCGTGCCTGTCGCCGTACTGGTCGCGCATCCGCGGACAGGTCGGCCAGGACCGGACGCGACGCTCCCGCGTGCTGTCGGAAGGCGGCTGGGAATCGGTGTTCTCCACGCTGCACCCGTCGGCGCGCTGGACCTTCCCGACCCTCGAACTCGCCTACCCGGCCGAGCACGACCTCCATCTCCAGGGCCGGGGGCTGGTACTCCAGCCGTCGTTCTTCTGCCGCAAGGACCCCGTCACCCTCCTGGACGAGGGGCTGCCGCCGATCCTGGTCTATCCCATCGAGCACGACCCGGCCTGGGCCCACGGCGAGGGCTCAAGCGGGGGCACCGGCCGGCGTCCGACGCTCGCGGGGCTGCTCGGCCCCACCCGGACCCGGGTCCTGGAGGTCGTCGCCCTCGGCGACTGCACGACGTCCGAGCTCGCCCGGCGGCTCGGCCTGCCGCCGTCCACGGCCAGCAGACAGGTCACGATCCTGCGCGACGCCGGGCTGGCGACCAGCCAGCGCCACGGCAAGGTGGTGTTGCACGCCGTCACCGCGCTCGGCGTCGCCCTGCTCAACGGCCACCAGCCCAACCTGATCGCCTGACGCCGCCCCGGCGGTGTTTGGCGACCGCCCTGGGCGGTATCCCGGATGGAGGGGGGAACATATGAGGACAACCGTTACCGCCGCGCTCGGGATGTTGACCGTTTTCGGGCTGCTCGGGCCCTCCGCCCATGCCTGGCACCGCACGCGCGAGGTCAGCAAACACCAGTACGAGATTCTGCTGAGCCAGTGCCAGTACGCGCACACCTCGGCCGCGCGGGCCGAGTGCCGGGCACAGGTCAAGAAGAACTACCGCATCGGGAAGAAGGACCCGACGCTCGACTGCCGCACGTACGTCGGCGTGACCGTGTGCGGCGAGTTGAAACTGAGCAGTTCCCAACGCGAGTGCGTGCGCGACTCGGTCGAGAAGGGGCTGACCTACCGCCGCTCCGAGGTCGAGTGCTACGTCTTCACCTAGCCGCCCCCGCGTAGTGGGGGCTCCCTCACCCACCCGCCGCGCCGGAGCCGACCGGACAGCTCATCTCACACGCAGGACACCCTGACGCTGCCACCCGGCAGCAACCTCATCGCCTACACCGACGCTCCCGTTGCGCGCCCAGGAACAAATGGGTGGTAACGATGGGGCTTCCCGGACCACTTCCCTGTGTCGGAAGAAGACACCCGGAGAAAGGGCGGGTTGGTGACGGACGATTCTCAACGGTTCACCGGCATCTACGACGAATGCCGGCAGCGCGTTTGGGCGTACGTGGTGAGCCGAGCGGGGCGCCAAGTGGCGGACGAGGTGGTGAGCGAGACGTTCGCGATCGCCTGGCGGCGGCTGGACGACGTTCCGGACCCGGCCCTGCCGTGGCTGCTCGGAGTGGCCCGCAACGTGCTGCGCGACAACGTCCGGGCCGAGGTCCGCCGCGAGGCGCTCAACGCCGAGCTGCGGTCCTGGACCGAGAGCGACGTGGCCGAGCACGTGACGGAGCGGCTCGGCGTGCTCAAGGCGCTGGCCGAGCTGCCCGAGGAGGACCGGGAGACGCTGATCCTGGTCGCCTGGCAGGGCCTCTCGCCGCGTGAGGCCGCACGCGTCGTCGGCTGCTCCCCGGCCACGTTCCGCGTACGGCTGCATCGCGCGCGCAAGCGGTTCCAACGGGGGCTGGAACCTGCCGCGCGGGCCGGAGCACGGGTGCCGAATCTCAGTAAGGAGTGGACATGAACCCTATCGACGAGCTGCGGGCGGCGCGCCCCGCGCACCTGGGCGACGTCCCGGTGGACGAGCTTACGAGGGCGGCCGAGCTGTCGCAGGCCATGGCGGGGCCGCGGCCCGCGCGCAGAAGGCGCGGGATCGTCCGACCGGCCTGGGGGCTCAGCCTCGCCGGGGCCGCCGCGGCCGTGACCGCGGTGGCCGTCGTGGTGTCCGGGACGGGCGGCACGACGCCGCGGGCACCCGCGGGCACCCCGTCGGTCGCCTCGTCTGTCGCCCAGGGGAGCCCCGGACCTCAGGTCCGGCTCTCCGCCCGCGACATCCTGCTGGCCGCCGCCGAGCAGGCGGACCGCCAGCCGGACGAGCCGGCCGCCTACTGGCACACGGCGTCCGTGCGCCGGACCCTGTTCCAGGTCGAGGGCGGCGGATACACCGTCGTGGACCAGGAGCGAAGCGAGGGCTGGACCCCGTACGCGCCCGGCGGGAAGCAGTGGGGCCGGTCGCAGCCCCTGGGCGTGCGCCCGGCGGGCCCGGACGACGAGGCTGCATGGCGGCAGGCCGGGTCTCCGGAGGAGGTCGGCGTCCTGGTGCCGGGGAAGAAGGTGCCGGCCAAGCTGTCGACCACGCCCGGGGCCGTCCGGACCAGCCATGCCGGCCTGGTCGAGGGCGACAAGGTGTTCTGGCTGGGCCGGAACGTGACGATGAAGGACCTGCGCGGCCTCCCGTCGGACCCGGCCGCGCTCAAGGCCTGGCTGCTGCGCTCCTACAAGGGGCACGGCACGGAGTCGTCCAGCGATCCGCAGACGGCGGACGCCTGGCTGTTCGACGTCACCGCCGGCCTGATCACCGACATGCCGGTCACCCCGCGGGTGCGCGGCGCGGCCTTCCGGATGCTCGCCGGCCTGGACGCGGTCGAGGTCGCCGAGGACGTCACCGACGCCGAGGGCCGAACCGGCGCCGCGGTCACGATCGACGAGCGGACCAAGGCCAAGGCGACGGACAAGGACTTTAGTGGGGTCCTGCGCAAGCGGCTGATCTTCGACAGGGCGACCGGGGGTGCGCTGGCCTACGAGAACGTCGTGGTCCAGCCGGGCGGCCTGTTCACGGACTTCGCGCCGGGGACGGTGTGGAACTCCAACGTCGTGCTCGAAGCCGGCTGGACCGACGACAAGCCCGGCTCCTGAGCGAGTCATGTCTCCGCGCGCCGAGTAGCGGATGACGACCGACCGGTGGCGGGACATCCCCCGCCACCGGTCCCCACGTCTTTGGCTCCCGTAACGAAGTCCGGCCTGACCCCCGGCATCGACCTGACACTCGGTTCGGACCCCCGGTTCGGCTTGGCCGACGGTCAATTATGTGAACGATCGGTCGTTAATATAGTGTGACCGCATGGAACAAGACGGCCGACGGCTGCGTGGGCTGCGCAGCCGCGAGACGATCCTCCAGCAGGCGGTGGGGCTGGCCTCGGTCGAAGGGCTGGACGGGCTCTCCCTGGGACGGCTGGCAGCGGCGGCCGGGGTCAGCAAGTCCGCGTTCTTCGCGCACTGGCGCGACAAGGAGCAACTGCAGCTCGACGCCGTGGAGTGGGCCGTCCGGCAGTGGACCGAGCAGGTGGTGGGGCCCGCCCTGCGCGCCCCTGCGGGCGCACGGCGCCTGTTCGCGCTGCATGAGGCGCGGCTGAGGTTCTACGCCGACGGCGTGCTGCCCGGTGGCTGTTTCTTCTTCGCGGTGCAGGCCGAGTTCGATGATCGTCCCGGAGTGGTCCGCGACCGGCTCGTGCGGGCCATGCGCGAGTGGCAGGAGTTCATCCGCCGGCTGGTGGCGGAGGCCGTGACGCTGGGCGAACTGGTCGACAGCGTGGATCCGGCCCAGCTGGCCTACGAGATCGACGCGCTCGGCGAGATGGTCATCATCCACTCCCGCCTGTACGACGGGCCGGCCTCGCTCGTCCACGCCCGCCGTGCCGTGCTCCAGCGCCTGCGTGCGCTCTGCCCTGACCCAGCGCTTCTCCCGGAGGACTGACATGACCGCAGGCGGCGTTTACGAGCCGGTCCAGGTGTATTTCGACGACCTTGACGCGATGGGGCTGTTGCACAACGCGCGGTACGCCTTGCTGGTCGAGCGGGCGATCAGCGCGTACTGGCATCGGCTCGGCTGGGCGTCCGACCCCGGCCGCTCGGCGTTCAAGGACGTGTTCCTGGCCGTACGCGAGTTCAAGGTGACCTACAACGCGCCCATCACCGGGGCGGGCGAGTCGTCGGTGCACTTCTGGCTCGAGCGGATGGGACGTACCAGCGGGTGGTACGGCTTCCGCGTGCTGTCCGCGGACCACGCCGTGGTGCACGCCGAGGGCTACCGCGTCAACGTCAACCTGGACCCTGCCACCCTGCGGCCGACGCCGTTCAGCGACGAACTCCGCGCCGCCGCCGCGCCGCTGATGCTCGCGGAGGCGGCGCCGTGCTGAGGTCGCGCTGGATCGCGGGGCCGGCGGCCGGGCATCCGGGGCCGCTGCTGGCCGCGCTGACGGACTTCCGGATGAACCGGGCACTCGATCTTCCCGGCATCGCGCGGCGCGGCCTGTCGCTGAGTCGCCTGTGGCCGGCGCTGCCCGGCGCGGTGGGCATGTGGTTGTGGGCGGACGTGGTCGACCGCCGGGTCGGCTCGCTGTCGGTGTGGATCGGCCAGGACGATCTTCAGCAGTTCGTCCGGCTGCGCGCGCACGTTAAGATCATGCGCGAGTACCGGCATCGGGGCACGCTCCGCTCCCGTACCTGGCAGATCGGCGCGCTGGACCGAGCCGCCCTGTGGCGCGCTCTGACCACCGTCTCCGCCTGAGCCGGCGGGCCCGGACGCACGGTGTCCGCGCGGCTCGCGGGGCAGGCCGTGGGAACGGCTCGATGTCGGGGACACTGGACTGGAACGAGTTGATCCGCGACAGGCGCCGGGCCGGTGAGTCCGGCGCCTGCCCGAGCGTTAGGAGCCCGATGTGTCCCCCGTCATCCTCTCCGCCGCAGGCGCCTGTCTCGTGCTCGACGGCTCCGGCCCCGGCCTGCCGCAGGTGCGGCACTTCGGCGCGGACCTCGGCGCGGTCGCCGGGCCCGAC
>NZ_JBEXUP010000232.1:0-9249 GCF_040614375.1 Nonomuraea sp. NPDC005983 | reverse complement strand
CCGTGTTCCTGCTCGTCGGCCCCGTCGCCGCCCTCGACTTCGACCACCGCTACGTCACCCCCGCCATCCCGCTCGCGTGCGTGGCCGCCGCGCTGGGAGTGGCAGGGCTGGCACGCCGCCGCACCGCCCCTGACCTGGGAACACGTTCGGAGCGACTACCCTCGGCAGGGTCCTGACAGAGCCCGAGATATGATCTTGCGCGCTTGTGTCAGATCTTCGCGAAAACCGCTGAACCCGCGGAATCGCGCGGTCCATCTCGCCCCCTGAGGAGGGCGCACGTGCGCAAACTGGCCATGGGTACCGTCATCGGGCTGGCGGTGACGCTCGTCACGACGCCGCCCGCGCATGCCGATGCTCCGCGTCTGGCCGACCTGGTCCGGATCGGTGCCATCCGGGCGCACCAGCAGGCGCTCCAGACGATCGCCGACAACAGCGGCGGCACGCGCGCCGCGGGCGAAGCCGGCTTCGAGCGGTCCGTGAGCTACGTCGTGCGCAAGCTCAAGCAGGCAGGCTTCAAGCCGACGATCCAGACCTTCGCCTTCCCCTACTACCGGCAGGTCACGCCCGCGCTCTTCGCCCAGACCGCCCCGTCGCCGGCGGCCTACGCCTACGGCACCGACTTCGGCACGCTCGACTACTCGGGCGCCGGCGACGTGACGGCCGGCGCCTCGGCCGTGGATCCCGACGCGACAGGGACGGGCAGCGGCTGCGAGGCCGACGACTTCGCCGGCTTCCCCGCCGGTGACATCGCGCTGATCCGCCGGGGTGGCTGCACCTTCGAAGTCAAGGCCGGCAACGCCCAGCAGGCCGGAGCGAGCGCCGTCGCCGTCTACCAGCGCCCCGACGTCCCCGACGGCCCGGTGGAAGGGCACGTGGGGCACGCGTTCACGATCCCCGTGGTCGGCCTCACCAACAAGCTCGGTGTGCAGCTGGTCCAGGCGGCGAAGGCCGGCGGCCTGAAGCTGCACGTCACGACCGACACCGTCAACGAGCAGCGCACGGCGTCCAACGTCCTGGCCGAGACCGCGCAGGGCAGCCCCGATCACGTGGTCGTCGCCGGCGCGCACCTCGACAGCGTGACCAAGGGGCCGGGCATCAACGACAACGGCAGCGGCGTCGGGACCGTCCTCGCCATCGCCGAGAACATCGGCAAGCTGGGCAACCGGGTCGGCAACAAGGTCCGCTTCGCCTTCTGGGGCGCGGAGGAGGGCGGCGACCTCGGCTCGAAGTACTACGTCGCGCACCTCGGCGCCGAAGAGAAGGCCAAGATCGCTCTCTATCTGAACTCCGACATGCTCGGCTCCCCGAACGGGGTCCGCGGCGTCCTGGACGGTGACGACTCCCTCGGCAACGGCACCAATCCGCCCCCGGGCTCGGACGCGATCGAGAAGGTCTTCGCCGACTACTACGCCGGCCGCGGCCTCGCGCTCAAGCAGGACCCGTTCACCGGCAGCTCCGACTACCAGCCGTTCATGGACGCCGGGATCCCGGCGGGCGGCCTGCGCTCCGGCACCGATGCCGTCAAGACGGCCGAGGAGGCCGCCGTCTTCGGCGGCACGGCCGGGGTGGCCTACGACTCGTGCTATCACCTGGCCTGCGACACCTACGACAACGTCAACACGGTCCTCCTCGACCAGCTCGCCGACGGCACGGCCACCGCCGTCGAGACGTTCGCCCACCGCGCGCCGGCGGTGAACGGCGGCGACGCGCGTCCGGCCAGGACGCCCCGCCAGGTCGACGGCGAGGACGACCCGGCTCGCTGACCGCGACTCCCGGGAGGCGGGCCACGTCCGCCTCCCACGGCCCCAACCTTGTTCAGTGGCGAAAGCCCTCGTCAGCGGGGGTCCGATGGCGTTGTCGTATTCCGGGTCCCTTGCGTAAGGCTGCCTTTTGCGCGGAATGTTACGTAGTATCCGGACAACACGAGCGTTGGGGGCGCCAGGGTGCCAGGGCAGAGCGTGGGTGTGGTGGTCGATCCGGGAGTGCCTGCGGAGATCGCCGGGATGTTGCGCGCCAACGCTCCGCTGCTGTCCAGGATCAGGTCCGGCTGGGTGCCTCCGGCGACGGTGCCGTCCGAACCCCGCAGGAGGAACTCCTCGGGCCTGGCGCTCCTGGCCGCCACGCCGGTGGTGATCGCGCTGATGGCCGTGCTGCTGGAGTCACCGGCGGCGCCGGTCGGGTTCGTCCTGTTAGGCGGGTTCGTCTTCGTGGTCCTTGTCAAGATCGCCTCGATCAACGAGCTGCCCCAGGTCGAGCGCCCGCACGAGCGGGTCGTCTACGAGCAGGCCCGCTGGTACGACGGCCGCTACCTGCTCCCGGAGCAGTTCGACGAGGAGGCCCGGCTCGTCCTCGGCAGGGCGCAGCGGGCCATCGGCGCCGTGCTGCGCTCCCACGTCAACGCCGAGGGCCTGCTGGACGGCGCGCGCAACGCGGTGCTGCTGCCCGAGCAGGAGTGGGAGATCGCCAGGCTCCTCGCCAAGCTCTCGGCCCTGCGCGGTGAGCACAGGGAGCTCCTGGCCAGGGGGATCGCGCCGGAGGTCGCGGCCGTCATCGAGCCGCTGGAGCGCGCCCTGGTCAACAGCGAGTCCGCCGTCGTCGCCCGCGTCGAGGCGCTGGAACGTTACGCCGGGCACGTCGCCGAGGCCGAGCGCGCCTACCACGCCCGCGGCCAGATCGAGGAGCTGCGCGCGCGGCTGCCGCGCTACGAGGAGCTGCTGGCAGAGTCGGGGGCCGACGCGCTGGCCGTCCCGGAGATCGAGCGGCTCGCCGAGGACGCCGACGAGCTGGAACAGGTGCTGCGCCGGAGCGTGAGCTCCGCCCACGAGGCGTTCCGGTACCTGGAAGGCTGACATCCGGACAGATCGTTACATAGGATTAATCATGTGCCGGGGCCTGATACGAAGGTGGTAGTCGATCCAGCGGTGCCCGACGCGACCGCCGAGCTGTTACGTGACAACCGTGACCTGCTGCTCAGGATGCGCACCGGCTGGAAGCCCGCCCACAGACGGCGCAACAGCGCCCTCGACGTGGCGCTGCGCACCGCGACCAGCGGGCTGGCCGCGGTGGCCGCCGTCATCGGGCTGTACTTCTTCGGCGCCGGACGTTACACGCCGTTCGTCCTCGTCATGACCCTGGCCGCGCTGCTCGTCGTCGCGCTGCTGCTCGGACCGAGGCCCGACGCGGAGGTGGAACGCCAGCTGCTGGCCGAACTGGACGTCTACGACAGCGCCCGCAGGCACGAGGGCAGCTTCGTGCTGCGCGAGGACCTGGACGAGGCCGCCAGGCCGCTGCTCGCCCGCACCCAGGCGGCGATCGACGCGGTCCTGGACTCCCGCGTCAACGCCGAGGGCCTGCTGGACGACGTCCGCAACGCGGTGATGCTGCCCGAGCAGGAGTGGGAGATCGCAAGGCTGCTCGCCAAACTGTCGGCGCTGCGGAGCGAGTACGGGGAGGTCGTCGCGGAAGGCGTCACGCCCGAGGTGGCGGCGGTCGCCGAGCCGCTGGCGGAGGCGCTGCGCAGCAGCGAGAGCGCGGTCGTGGCCCGGATCGAGGCGCTGGAACGGTACGCGGGCCACGTGGCCGACGCCGAGCGCGCCTACCGGGCGCGGCACCAGATCGAACGGCTCAGCGCCGGCCTGCCGCGCTACGAGGAACTGCTGGCCGAGTCGGGCGCGGACGAGTTGGCGGGGCCCGAGCTGGGCCGGCTCGCCGAGGACGCCGACCGCCTCGAACGGGCGTTACGCGACAGCGTCAGCTCGGCCCACGAGGCGTTCCGCCACCTTGGCCGCTGACAGCGAATTATCATGCGACTTGTGGCGAACGTAGTGGTAGATCCGGAGGTGCCGCAGGAGGACGCCGACCTGCTCAGGCAGAGTGAGCAACTGTTACTCAGGATGCGCCACGGGGGGACCGCCGAGCCGCCGTCGGCGAATTCCGGACGTGCCGGCCGGCTGGCACTGTTGATCGGCACCCTGATCCTGATCTTCCTGATGGCGACGCTCGGCGGCCTGGTCACCGACGCGGGCGGCGCGCTGGTGCTCACCCTCATCGGGGTGCCCCTCGTGGTCGTGACGCTGCTGCGCAGAGACCTCGACGAGGACGACGACGTCGTCGCCGAACGCGCCGTCTACGAGCAGCTGCGCCAGTACGAGGGCCGCTACGTGCTCCCCGGCGACCTCGACGACTCCTCCCGGCGGCTGCTCGAGCGCGCCCATCAGGCCATCGCCACGGTGTTCGCGTCGCGAGTGCAGGCCGAGGGCCTGCTGGACGGCGCGCGCAACGCGGTGATGCTGCCCGCCCAGGAGTGGGAGATCGCAAGGCTCCTCGCCAAGCTGTCGTCGCTGCGCTCCAGGCACCGCGAGACCGTCTCCGACGGGCTCGCCCCCGAGGTGGCCGCGGTCGCCGCGCCGCTGGCCAGGGCGCTCGACAGCAGCGAGGACGCCGTCGTGGCCCGGGTGGAGGCGCTGGAACGGTACGCGGTGAACGTCACCGAGGCCGAGCGCGCCTACCGGGCCCACGAGCAGATCGAGGAGCTGCGGGGCAGGCTGCACCAGTACGAGGAGCTGGTCGCCGAGGCGGGGGCCGACGGCTTCGCCGCCCCGGAGCTCGCCGCGCTCGCCGAGGACGCCGGTCAGCTCGAACAGGCGCTGCGGCGGAGCCTGAGCTCCGCCCACGAGGCGTTCCGCTACCTGGACCCCTGAGCCTCCCGCGAGTCCGTTCCGCCGCCCGCACCCGGCGTGGGGCGTCCCGTTATCCGGCCCCCTGGGCCGTCGCCAGCAGCACGTCGCAGAGCGCGTCGGCCGCGTCCACGCGGCCCAGCTTGTGCGCCGCGTCGGCCATCGCGCTCCTCAGCCCGGGGTCGGCCAGCAGCGGCATCAGCTCGGCCAGCAGCTGGTCGGCCGTCGGGTGCGGCTCCAGCAACGCGCGGGCCGCACCGGCCGAGGCCAGGTAGCCCGCGTTCTTGCGCTGCTCGTCGCCGCCCGTCGGGATCAGCGGGATGAGCACCGACGGCTTGCCGATCGCGGTCAGTTCCGAGACGGTGCCCGCGCCGCTGCGCGCCACCACCACGTCCGCCGCGGCGAACAGGTCGGGCAGCTCGCCGCCCACGTACGGCACCGGGTGGTAGCGGTCGGCCAGCTCAGGTGGCACCTCGACGGCGCGCATGTGGTCGATCCAGGCGGGCCCGCACTGGTGCACGATCTGCGCGTGCGGGAGCAGCCTGGGCAGGATCTCCGCGATGAGCGTGTTGATCTGCTTGCTGCCCTGCGCGCCGCCCGTCACGTAGATCAGCGGCACCTCGAACGTCAGCCCGAACAGGTCGTAGGCCGCCGCCCTGTTGCCCTGCAGCAGCTCCGGCCTGATCGGGTTGCCGGTGACGACGGCCTTGGCCCTGGCCGAGGCGGGCAGGTACTCCAGCGACGACTCGTGCGACAGCGCGATCCGTGTCGCCAGCCTGGCCAGGATGCGGTTGGCCAGCCCCACCACGGTCGTCTGCTCGTGCATGACCAGCGGGCGCCTGATCAGCTTGGCCGCCACCCCGATCGGCACCGCCACGTACCCGCCGGTCGACAGCACCACGTCGGGCAGGTAGCGGGCGGCGTGCCCGATCGCCTGGAAGACGCCCACGGGGATGCGGAACACGTCGGCGATGTTGGTGCCGAGCTCCCTGATGTTGGGACGCCGGCGCAGCTTGCCGGTGGTGATCGCCTTGAAGGGGATGCCGTGCTCGGTGGTGATCCTGGCCTCCAGGCCGTTCGCGGTGCCCACCCAGAGCACGTCGTGCGGCACCTGACGTCGCTGGACGGCCGACAGGGTCGTCAGGGCCGGGTAGGTGTGACCGCCGGTGCCGCCGCCGGTGATCAACAGTCGCAGGGTACGTGACATGCGATCAGACTATTGCCGCGGAACGGAAACCTGTGTCCCAGGTGCGGGCGCGGCGCGCGCACGGAGGAGCCCTCGCGGGTGCTTGGACGTCCCCGCGTGCCCGCCCACCTGGAACGGCGCGCCCGGCCACGCCGGGGGGCCGCTTCGCCGTACGGGCCGTTGACCGGTAGCGTCGTGCCATGCGACTCGGCGTGCTGGACATCGGCTCGAACACCGTCCATTTACTCGTCGTCGACGCCCATCGAGGCGCCCGGCCCATTCCCGCGTACTCCCACAAGGAGGAGCTGCGCCTGACCGAGCACCTCGACGACGACAACAACCTGTCCGCCGCCGGGATCGAGCTGCTCGGCGAGTTCGTCGAGGAGGCGGTGGGCATCGCCGAGGACAAGGGCGTCGAGGACTTCCTGGCCTTCGCCACCTCGGCCGTGCGCGAGGCGGCCAACGGCGAGCAGGTCCTGGCGCAGATCGACGACCGGTGCGGGGTGAACATCCAGGTCCTGTCGGGGCGCGACGAGGCCAGGCTGACGTTCCTCGCCGTGCGCCGCTGGTTCGGCTGGTCGTCGGGGAGGCTGCTGGCCCTCGACATAGGAGGCGGCTCGCTGGAGATCGCCGCCGGGGTCGACGAGGAGCCCGACGTGGCGGTCTCGCTGCCGCTCGGCGCGGGGCGGCTGACCCGCGACTGGTTCACCGCCGACCCGCCGCCGGCCGACGAGGTGCGCACGCTGCGCAGGCACGTCCGCACGGAGATCGCCCGGACGGTCGGTGACGTGGTCAAGTACGGCGAGCCCAACCGCGTCGTGGCCACCTCCAAGACGTTCAGGCAGCTGGCCAGGATCGCGGGCGCGGCGCCGTCAGGCGAGGGCCCGTACGTCTCCCGCTCGCTGTCCAGGCAGGCCGTCGCCGAATGGGCGGTCAGGCTGACCGGCATGGGGTCGGCGGAGCGGGCCCAGCTCTCGGGCGTCTCCGAGGCCCGGGCGCCGCAGTTGGCGGCCGGAGCCCTCGTCGCCGACGCCACCATGGACCTGTTCGAGGTCGACCGGCTGGAGGTGTGCCCGTGGGCGCTGCGCGAGGGCGTCATACTGCGCCGTCTCGACGCGCTGCCGGGCCGTCTCGACCAGTCGGGGAACGTTTCGGGGTAGCGCGATATATCCGTCTCTGGGGGCATAAGCTGCGGTGATTCGGGCACGTCCTGCGGGATGTTGGCTGTGCTCGGCACGATCGCGTCCCTGGTGATCGCCTTAACCCTCGCATTCCTGGCGGTGTTCCTGCTCTCCGTGGTCCTCCTCGTCACCCTGGCGGTGCTGGCGGGCTCGACGATCAGACGGACGCAGCCTCGAACTGGGCCCCGGACAGAGCCCTCAAGGGGCCCGCAGGGGGCACGACCCGGGCTCCGGCCGGGACAGTCCGGCCGCCCCGAACGCCACGAACGCCAGGAAAGGCGCGGGCACCCGGAAAGCCGCGAGCATCCGGAGCGCCCCGGGCGGCAGGTGAGCGCCCCCATGAGTTAGGGCCGAGAACCAGCGACTTGCCGCCGAGATCGAGCAGTTCGCGCGGGTGGTCAACGTGCTGACCGTCGAAAACCACCAGCTTCGGCAGGCATCCGCCCAGGGCAGCAACCTGTTGCCGCTTCCGGTCAGACCCCTGACCGATCACTGCAGGCCCAGGCCGGCGTCGAACGCTCTTCGAGCATGCGGAGGCATCGACATTCTGGTGGCGGGTGACGGGCGGCGGGCAACGTCCCTCTGAACGTCGTTGTCCTCGTTGACTCCAGCACCAAGGACATCGGAGCTGTTCAACGTCTCCGGGACAACGACCAGCTGGCCAAGAACGGCCTCGTCGAGATCAGCGAGTTCACGGGAACCGCCGACGCCGACGTTGAGGACTTGTTCGACCGGGACTTCTACCTTGAGCTCGTCAACCGGGCCTACAGTTCAGAACTCGCGACCCCGATCACCGATGCGGACCTCAACGCCAAGGACCCACGCATCGTCCGGCAGATCGAGGCCGTCTTCAAGCAGAGGAAGATCGCTAAGCGGTTCAACCACTACAAGCCGGCCGCGGTCCTCCTCCGTGAGCAATCCGCGCTGGTGCCCAACATCGACGCAGCCACCATTGATGGAACCGGCGACCATGACGGCGGCGAAGCGGAGGTTGGCGCCCAGGACGGCGAAGCTGCCGTCGCGGCTGTAGCGGGCGAAGGCGACCAGCATGGTGGGCAGGGAGACGACCAGGGACAGGCTGCCGGCGGTCTTGATGTCGACGGAGTAGAGCAGCACAATCGTCGGGATCAGCAGCTCGCCTCCGGCCACTCCATGATCGCGGCCACCACCCCGATGCCAAACCCGGCCGCGACACCGGCGATCGTCTGTGCTGGGCCGGGCAGGGCCAGCGTGCCCAGGGCGGTCGTGTGGGTGAGGACCAGGGCGGCGGCCATGAGCACCATCAGGGCCGCGAGCACTCTATAGAGGGTGGCGGTGCGCATCCTGACCGCCCAGGATGCTCCTGCCCAGGCGCCCAGAAGGCTTCCGGCCAGCAGGTTCGCCGCGACGCTCCAATGCGCGGTCAGGTCGGTGAAGGGGACGGCGGCCAGCCGGGCGGGCAGCGCGACCAGCACCACGATCAGGCTCATCGCCTTGTTCAAGATGACCGCTGATAGGGCGGCGAACCCGAAGAGACTGATCAGCAGCGGCAGCCGGAACTCGGCGCCGCCCAGGCCGATCATCCCGCCCAGCACCCCCACCGCCGCGCCGGCGGCGAACGCCAGCGGCAGCGAGCGCGCCGCGCGGGCGGGGACGGCGTCCTCGTCCAGGGTCATGCCGGGCACGCTCCTGCCCGCCTTGGTGCTCGCCTCGAAGAGGCCATTGTTGCGGAGTCGATGGCCGTGCCCGGCGGGCAGGGGGCGCTCGGATCCGGAGAGCGGGGGGCTGGTCAGCCTGCTGCCGGTTCGGTGAGCCGGGCTTCCAGGTCGGCGATCATCTCGGTGAGCAGACCGGTGTTGTGGTGCCTGACCACCTGAGGGCCGATCTTGTCGATGCCGGCGATCTTCGTGATGCACTCGTCGGCGGCCTTGGCCATGGTGTCGAACTCGGCGCGGGCGATCGAGCCTGGACTGGCGGCGGCGAAGATGGTGGCGCGGTGCATGTCCTTCATGGCCGTTATCGCCGTTCGGGCGTCTGATAGGTGGCATGGGTGACCCGGTCGATCCCGGCTGTCTTGGCATCCTCGATCAGGCGCAGCAGTTTGGCGAACCCCTCGTGGGGGGCGGGGGCGCGGCCCACGGGGTGGGGGTAGCCGGACAGGGGATTGAGCAAAGCAAAAACACCCAAGGGCGGGGGCCCCGCGGGGCCGCGGGGGCCCCCCCGCGGC
>NZ_JBEXUP010000231.1:0-9332 GCF_040614375.1 Nonomuraea sp. NPDC005983 | reverse complement strand
GGCATGTCCATCGAGATGCGCGACACCGACGAGGACGTCTTCCGCGCGGCGGAAGAGCTCGGTATCGACCTGTCCCGGCGTGAGCCGAGCAGCGTCGAGGAGGTCTGAGCCCCTTACGGCTTCTGGGCGACGGCCGCGATCGCCATCCAGGGCACCTCCGCCACGAACAGGCCGTCCCGCCGGTACCCGACCGGCCGGGACGGCGTGGCGGCGTCCACGTGTGACCGGTGCGACGCGTGGTCGAAGTGGCGCTCCGGGATCCGCCGCAGACGGTCCCGGGTCGGCGCGTACGGGCCTTCGCGAGCCGTCTTATGGCCTCAGGCCGTCGGGGAACCCGGTCCAGCGCAGGTCGGTCGGGAGGTGACTCATGTCGTTGAACATCACGAGCGTCGGCGGCAGGCCGGTGCGGTAGCTGATGACCGTCAGTGCGGCGTTGGCGCTGTTCAGGCCGAGCCACCGCGATGGCGGCGCGTCCAGGGCGTGCCGCACCAGCCACGCGATCGGGTAGGCGTGCGTCACCAGAACCTCGTGGGTGTCGCGCCGGGTTCCTGCCGTGGTTGTGTCGGGGACCTTCGCGAATCGGGCGACCAGGGCCTCGGCGAGCTTCTGGCCCGAGGCCGCCACGGCGTCGTCGTAGCCGTCGAAGAAGCCGGCCCAAGAGGGGGGTCTTTCGGCCGCAGGGGGAACGTAGGGCACATGGTCGATGAGTTCGGCGGCCTCGGTGACGGGCGCGTTGTGCAGGTGATGGGCGAGTTCGTGCGCGCTGGCCATGGCGCGCGGTAGCGGAGAGTGCCACACGGCGTCGACCGGTAGGCCGGCGAGTCGTTCGCCCAGCAGGCCCGCCTGCCGGCGACCGATGTCGGTGAGGTTCCCGAAGGCGTCGGCCGCGCCGTGGCGAGCCAGGTAGAGGTGTCGCGTGGTCATCACCGGTTGGGGCGCGATGGCCGCGTGGGCCCGCTTCCCGTCTCCTTTCGATCGTGGGTGACGTGGGTGTGAGTGCGGCTGTTCGATGCGGCGGAGGGCGAGGGGGCCGCCGTGACGGTGCCGGTGGTGCCGTCGATGGTGATGGTGGTGTCGTCGTGGAGTCTGCTCGTCGCGTTCGGGATGCCGAGGACCGCGGGGATGCCGTGCTCGCGAGCGACGATCGCGGCGTGGGAGAGCACGCCTCCTGTTTCGGTGATGACGCCGGCCGCGATGCGCAGCAGCGGCGTCCAGGCGGGGTCGGTGAAGGGGCAGACGATGATGTCGCCGGGGTGCGCGCGGGTGAAGTCGCGGGGACCGCGGATGATCCTCGCGGTCCCGGTCACGACTCCGTGGCTGCCGGGCGTTCCGGCCAGCGTGGGCGCGGCGGCCGGGGTGGGGCCGGCAGGCGAAGGCCACGCCGGGGGTGCGGCGGTGACCGGCCGTGCCTGCAGGATCCAGGTACGTCCGTCGGCGATCGCCCACTCGACGTCCTGCGGTCCGCCGCGTACGGCGGCGATCTCCTTGCCCAGCTCGGCGAGGAGTTTGGCGGTCGCGTCGTCGATTGCCGGCCGGTCGCGGGCAGGGGTGGGCACGTCGGACATGACGAGCTGCCTGCCGCGCCGGTCGAGGCGGGTCCGTTTGTGCGCGACGGTGCGGGTGACCGACCCGTCCTCGGCGACACGGTAGGCGTCAGGGGTGACCGTGCCGCCGACGATGCTGGGGCCGAGCCCCCAGGACGCCTCGATCCGGGTCGCGTCGTGCGGGTCCGCGGGGGTGAACATGACCCCGGACACCTCGGCGTCCAGATGGCGTTGCACGAGGACGGCCATGACGAGATCGTCGAAGGGCCGGCCGCCGCGGCCGGAGGCGCCCCGGTAGTCGATGGCGCGCGAAGTGAACAGCGAGGCCCAGCAGGCGCGGATGGCGTCGGTGACCGCGCCGACTCCGCGCACGGCGAGAAAGCTGTCGTGCTGGCCGGCCGCCGACGCCTGGCCGGTGTCCTCATGCGCGGCGGATGATCGCACCGCGACGGGCGGATCGCCGAGCTCGTCGAGCGCGTGTCCGAGCGCGTCGATCACGGTGGCGTGGACCGGGCGGGCCTCGATCGCCCGCCGCACGGCTCCGGGGTGGCCCGGCTCGTCGGCGAACCGCTCGAGGTCCAGGTCGCGGACGGCGGCGCGGTAAGCGGCGAACGACACGACGAAGCCGTCGGGAACCGGCAGTCCTGCGCGAAGCAGCGCGCCGAGCGCACCGGCCTTGCCCCCGCACGTATCGGCGGCAGCCGACATGAGGGGTACGATCATCCGCCCCGCCTTTCAACGAAAGATTGACAACATCTTATTGATTGTGGATCATGAACGGCATGTCACGCAAGCAGGACATCACTCACACCGGGCGCGCAGACCACGCCCAGGCCGACCGCGAGCACGACGCGAGCGAACGCCTTCTGCGCCTGGGTGCGGATGCGCTCGACGCCCGCCCATGGCGCCCCTCGCCGGCCTTGCCATCGGCGGTCGACCTTGTCCATTTCGCCGTCTGGCGCAACGCCGACCTGGACCCGGAGGATGTCCTGAGCGCGCTGGCCCTCCTGCCCGCCGCACGCGCCGAAGTCGAAGGACTCGAATCCGCCCTGCTGTTCACGGCCCGCAGCGCCGGACTGACCTGGGCGCAGATAGCGCACGCGATGGGGTTCAACTCCCCGCAGGCGTGCCAGCAGCACTACACCCGCCTGACAACGCGGCAGGACACCGACTCGTGACGCGCGACTCTCCGCCCGACCTGCTGGTCCTGCACGCGGTGCGTATCTTGGGGTTTGCGGACACCCCGGTGATCGCCGAGCGGTACGGGCTTGACGCGGCCCAGACCGAAGAGCTGCTGCGCGACGCCGAGGCGCGCGGCTGGGCCGGGCACACCGCCTTCGCCGGCACCGAGGGCTGGTCGCTGACCGAACCGGGCCGGGCCGAGAACGAGCGCCAGCTCGCGGCCGAGCTCGCACGCGTCGGCGGCGCCGACGAGGTTCGGGACGTCTACCGCGAGTTCCTCCCGCTGAACGCCCTTCTGCTCCGAGCCTGCACCGACTGGCAGCTCCGGCCCACCGCTGGCGACCGGCTCGCCGTCAACGACCACTCCGATTTCGCCTGGGACGCCCGAATCCTCTACGAGCTCGCTGGCATCTCCCGCGCCCTCACGCCACTGGGTGACCGGCTCGAGAGCGTTCTGACCCGGTTGCGCGGATACGACACCCGATTCACCGCAGCCCTGGCGCGCGCCCGAGCCGGGGAAAGCGCCTGGGTGGACCGTACCGACGTCGACTCCTGCCATCGCGTCTGGTTCCAGCTCCACGAAGACCTCATCGCCACGCTCGGCCTCGACCGGCACGCGCAACCATGACCCCGTCGCAGGCGTACGTCCGCCCGGTTGCGGGCCTGAGAAGGCCGAGACGGCGCGCGTCGTGCGGGCAGCCCCGGCCACGCGCTTGGTGCGCAGGACGGCCGGAATCGTCATGGCCTACAAGGGGCAGCTGGTACCCGCTCGAAGGTCGTCGGCGGTGAAGGCGATCATCGGGTCTCAGTGCTCGTCGACGACCCGGCCGTTCAGGGCGGTGCTGTCCTTGGTGAGGGCCATGGTCAGCGGCGCCTCCGGGAAGGTGGGCAGGGCGGCGAACGCGGCACCCATCTGCTCGGCGGTCTCCCAGTGCCAGGTGTCGGTGTAGGTGCCGTCCTCGAGCTGGATCAGCACGGCGTGGGTGAGCCCGGGGTGCCCCTTCCGGACGGTCGCGATCAGCGAGCTCCGGCGGGCCAGGAACTCTTCCAGGTCGGTGTCGGCGACGGAGTAGCGGTGCGAGCGGACGACGGACATGTCGGTGCCTCCTTCTGTGTATGAGGGTCGGGGCTTACCAGCTGCCGGCGACCTGCCGGATCGGGGCGTTCAGGCGGTTGAAGAGGTTGGTGACGGCGGTCATCAGCAGGATCGAGGCCAGCTGCTGCTCGTCGAAGTGGTCGGCGGCGTTGTTCCAGACCTCGTCGGAGACGGCGTCGGCGCGGTCGGCCAGCCGGGTCGACGCCTCGGCCAGCTCCAGCGCGGCCCGCTCGGCGTCGGTGTAGTATGGAGCCTCGCGCCAGGCGGCGACCAGGCCGATGCGCTCGTCGCTCTCGTCGAGCTTGCGCAGGTTCTTCAGGCCAGCGTCGACGCAGAAGCTGCAGCCGTTGATCTGGCTGACCCGCAGGTGGATCATCTCCATGAGCTCCAGGGGGAGGCCCTGCGACTGAGCGGCCTTCATCACCTCCATGATCGGCTTCATCGCGGCGGGGATGATCGTGGCGGGGTTCTTCATCCGGGCTTCCATCGTGTTCTCCTTTGTCGTGGTCGGTGTGAGATCAGAGTGTCTGCCCGGGTTGATACATTCGCTATGCGCGCACGATGCGATGGTGATGGGGGGACGATGCTGCGCTTCACTCTTCTCGGCCCCGTCCAGATGACCGTCGAGGACGCGCCGCTGACGAGCATCGCCCCACGTCACCGGGCTGTGCTGGCCTACCTCCTGCTCAATCCCGGCCGGGTGATCAGCATCGAGCGGCTGATCGACGCGATGTGGGGCTACGACCAGCCCGACACCGCCCGATCGCAGATCCATGCCTCGATCACCGCGATCCGCAAGGTGCTGCGTGGTGCGGGAGCCGTGCGGCTCCTCGAGACGCGTGCCGGCGGCTACGTCGCGCAGCCGGAGCCCGGGCAGGTCGACGCGCAGGAGTTCACCGAGCTGGTAGCCGCCGGTGAGCTGCGCAAAGCCCTGGATCTGTGGAGCGGCGAGGCGCTGGAGGACGTGCACGCGCATTACGTCACCGGCGTCCGGGAGCTCTGGAACGACCGGCGGCTGTCGGCGTACGAGCGCCTGGTGGAGGGCGAGCTCGCCGCCGGGCGGCACGGCGATCTGCTCGACGAGCTCCTCGCCCAGGTGACCGCCAACCCGCTCCGCGAGAAGCTCAACGGCCACCTCGTCCTGGCCCTGCACCGGGCGGGGCGGCAGGCCGACGCCCTGGCCGCGGCGCGTTCCTACCGTACGGCTCTCGCGGACGAACAGGGCCTGGACCCCGGGCACGCCTTCACCGAGCTTGAGCGGGCGGTCCTGGCGGATGATCCGGCCTTGCGCCTGGCAGACGCGGCCCCGGTCGTCGCCGCCTCGCCGCGTCGCTCCACCTTCCTGCCCTACGACATTCCCGATTTCTCCGGACGGACCGCCGAGCTGGATCGGCTTGTGGGCGAGCGGTCGGCGGTCGTGACGATCGACGGCATGGCCGGGATCGGCAAGACCACGCTCGCCGTCCACGTGGCCCATCGGCTGGCCGCCCGCTATCCGGACGGCCAGCTCTTCATCGACCTGCAGGCCCACACCGCAGGCCGGGAGCCGGTCGACGCCGCTGCCGCGCTGGAGGTCCTCCTCCGCCAGCTCGGGGTGCCCGCCGACCGCCTCCCGGTCACACTGGTCGAGCGGAGCGCCCTGTGGCGCGCCGAGCTGGCCGATCGCCGCGTGCTCGCCGTGCTGGACAACGCCTCCGACGCCGAGCACGTGCGCCCCCTGCTGCCGGGGCACTCCGACACCCTCGTCCTGATCACCAGCAGGCGGCGGCTCGTCGACCTGGACGGCGCCCACGCGCTGTCGGTCGACGTGCTGGGCGAGCAGGACGCCGCCAAGCTGTTCGAGCGGATCGTGGGCGAACGCGCTCACCACGAGCCGGACGCCGTACTCGAGGTGCTGCAGCTGTGCGGGCACCTCCCGCTCGCCATCCGGATCTCGGCGGCCCGCCTCCAACACCGCCCGCGCTGGACCGTGTCCTACCTGGCGGGCCGGCTGCGAGACCACCGCCGCCTCCTGGACGGCGTGTCGGCCGCCTTCGCCCTCTCCTACGAGCAGCTCCACGAGGCCGAGCAGCGCATGTTCCGCCTGCTCGGGCTGGCGCCGGGCCGCGACATCGACCCGTACGGCGCGGCCGCGCTGGCAGGGACCTCGGAGGAGGAGGCGGAGGAACTCCTCGAAGGCCTCCTCGACACCCACATGCTCCTGCAGTTCGAACCGGGCCGATACACCTTCCACGACCTGCTCCGCGAGCACGCGCGCTCCATCGCCGAGGACGACGGCGCGGTCCTGCGGCTGCTCACCTACTACCTGCACCGCTCCCGCGCGGCGATGGACCAGCTCTTCCCGGACAGCCTCAGCCAGCGTGAGGGCATCCCCCAGCCGGCCGCCCCGATCGCGCCCATCCGCGACGCCGCGGAGGCGAGCGCCTGGCTCGACGCCGAGCGCTCCAACATCATCGCGACCGCCGTCCACGGGCCAGAGATCTGCCTGGGCATGCTGGCCCTGGCGATGCGCCCCTACCTCGACCGGCAGGCGCACCACGACGACGCGCTCACTCTCCACACCCTGACGCTCCAGCGCAGCCGCAAGCTCGGCCACCGCGAGTTCGAGGAGCGAGCACTCACCGACCTGGCGTGGACCTACTGGCGGCTCGGCGAGTACGAGCTCGCGGAGGAGCACGCTCACCAGGCCCTTGACGCGTGCGAGGAGGCCTACGAACGGGCTCGGGCACTGCTCACGCTGGGCAACGTGGCCCTGCGCCGGCGACAGGACGCGCAGGCGGAGCAGTACCTCATGCAGGCGCTCGACCTCACCCGGATCGGTGCCGACACCTGGGGCGAGGCCCACGTGCTCGGCATCCTCGCCCTCGTCCTCGACCGGGCCGACCGTCCGGAGGAGGCCCGGCGCCATCTCGACCTGGCGCTGGCGCTCCACCGCAAGGTCGGCAACCCGGCCGGAGAGGCGATGACCCTCAACCTCCTCGGCGTCGTCCTCCGGCATCAAGGCGAGCTCGCGCGGGCACGCACCCGCCACGAGCAGGCTGCGGCTCTCTACCGCAAGCTCGGCAACACCACCGACGAGGCGGCCGCACTCAACGGGCTGGCCGAGGCGGCGGGCGAGCCGGCTCGGGCGGTCGAGGAGCACACGGCCGCGCTCGCGCTCGCCGACCTGACGCGCAACCGGCCGGAGCAGGCGCGCGCTCACGATGGGCTGGCGCGCGCCCACCTCGCGCTCGGGCGCTCAGAGCAGGCTTGTGAGCATGGGCGGCTGGCTCTCGGCCTTTACGGGGAGCTCGGTGTTCCGGAGGCCGAGGAGGTCCGCACCTTCCTGGAACACGCCGGAGAGTCCGCAAGGCAGGACCATCCTCACTCCGTGAGGCCATGAGGATTCACGGACCGTCGAGTACACCGGCACACCGGGTGATCGCCAGAATCGCCATGTCGTCGTCGCGCGGACCGTCGGTCCAGCGCTCGACATCACGTATCAGGACCTCAACGACCTCGTCCGGCTGCCGGAACGGACCTCGGCCACCGAGTCGGCTTACCGGTTCGTAGAAGGTCCCGCAACGGCCTCGGGCCTCCGTCACTCCGTCGGTGACCAGCAGGAGCGTGGCCCCGGTCGGGAACGGCCAGCGTTCGGGCTCTGCCCGCGGCACACCCAGGCTGCTCATGCCCAGTGGAAGACTCGGCTCGCCTGGGTCCAGCGAGGACACCGTGTCACCCTTGAGGAGATACGGCGAGGGGTGGCCGCAGTTCAGCAACTGCACCCGGTCCGCGCCCGGCGGGATCTCGCCGAGCACAGCCGTGACAAACCCCTCCATTCGGACGCTCTCCTCGCGCGACGAGGCCTCTTTGACCAGCGCGCGCTCCACACGCTCGGCCAGCACCACAAGGTCGGCTGCTTGGTCTGCCGCCTCCCGGAATGAGCCCAGCAGTACGGACACCGTGCCGACCGCGCCCAGGCCTTTGCCCCGCACATCTGCGATCAGCAGCCTGGTGCCGTACGGCGTCTCTTGCACGGCGTAGGCGTCTCCGCCGATCAATGCCTCGATCTGCGCAGTCTTGTAGACCGCGGCGATGGCCAGCGGGCCGACACGTGCTGGAGGTGCGGGCAGCACAGCACGCTGGACGGCCTCAGCGACAGAACGCACCACTTCCAGCCGACGGCTGTGGCTGGCGACCACGCGGTTCACCCCGAGGCCGACGAGCGCGGTGAACACCGCGCTGATCAATGAGAGCGTGCCGATGACATGACCGAAGTAGCCGTCCTTGATCAACAGCACCAGCTGGACCAGGACGATAGTCGCTGCGGCCGTGAAGGTGTGCCGTAGCGAGAGCAGCGCTCCTGTCACGACGACCGCGGCGCCCAGCAGGTAGTCGCCCCAGTAGTAGCGCGGAGACAGAATGTTCAGGACGGTCCCGATGACGATCATGGCAGCCGGTATGAAGGAGACGTACCGGGGCCACTTGGTGGAGAGTGGGTTCATCCGTGCCTCGATCCCACATCCGATCGACCTATGTGCGAATAGTATGTGGCGGGCCGCGTGAACTCCCCTGGGGTTCGTTGCACGTCGTTCCCCCAGGTCCTGGCTTTGATCCCTTTTCTAGTCAATGTCGAATTGCCTGTCGAGGCGACACTCCCAGGGCGTTTGTCCGGGTGGTCGCCGGGCCCGTCCGTGGCAGCGCAGCGAGTTTCGGCCTCAGCGATGCGCGTTGGCCTGGCGGTTCGGATCCTCGCCCATCGAGCGGGTTCACCTGGGTCGCGAGCACGGCGTCGCCGCTGCCGGCGCGGACGTAACGTCCACCTCGATCGTGTGGTTCAGGAGTAGGCGTTGCAGACAGTGAACGAAAGACTCTTGGTGGCCTTGACTCCGGTCAGGAGGCGGAAGACGACGGTGTGCCTGCCCGGTTCGAACGCGCCGAGCGGGTTACGCATGTTCTTGTCCGTCCCTTGGTACAGGTAGCCCATCTTCCAGCCCTCGTCCTGGCCGTCGACGATCCATCTGTAGCCGTACTCCCCCTTCTGCCCCGTCGGGCCCTTGATGACCGCGACGGGGAAGAGGCTGCGTGACCAGCAGCCCTTCTCCGTCTTCAGCCCGTCCAGGGTCAGCGACTGCAGGCGGATGTTCCCGCTCGCGGCCGCGGTCGTCGTGGTCTTCGTGGGCGTGGTCTTGGTGGGGCTGGTCTTTCGGGACGGGGACGTCGTGGGTTCGGCCGTACTCGGCTTGGGGGTGGTCGGTTTCGTGGACGGGCGCTTGCTCGGCGTGGACTTGGCGGCCGGTCGGCGGCGGGAGGACGTGGCCGTCGGGCCCGGCGTCGTGGCCGGCACGCTCAGGGAGGGCGTGGAGGCGGCCTCGGTCGTCGCCGCGTCCGGCATCAACGTGACCGCCCCGGCCACCAGGGCGGCGGCCAGCGCCAGCGCCCCGGCGCCCGTCAGCAGCGCCTTACCGTGCCCCCGCCGCGGCGCGGGCGCATAGGAACGGGCAGGGGAGGGGGCGGGGGAAGGGGCCGGA
>NZ_JBEXUP010000230.1:0-9368 GCF_040614375.1 Nonomuraea sp. NPDC005983 | reverse complement strand
CGTCGCCGAGCCTGGCCGCCAGTTCCAGGCCCCGGGCCACATCGGCCGCGGCCGCCGCCGGGTCGCCCTCTCGCAGCCGGATCTCCGACCTGCTACAGGTCGCGGTCCGCCCGCCGGACGGACAGGCACCACTCCAGGCGGTCCGCCGCCTCGGCGTGCCTGCCCATCCGGAGCAGCACCTCGCCCACGTTGTGACCGACCATCCCGACCCGCTTCGCCCCGTGCGCCCCCAGCAGCCGCACGCCCGCGGTCATCTCGCCGAGGGCGGCGTCGAGGTCGCCCGTGTGCATGCTCAGCCAGCCGAGATTGTGCAGCGCCAGCCCTTCGGCCTCCCGCTCGCCTGGCCGGGCCGCAGGTGCGGTTGCAGCAGGGCCTGCACCCGGCGGCAGACGTCGAGGTACCAGTCCAGGGCCCGCCGGACCGCCCGCGCGCGCTCGTCCGGAGAGTCGTGGGCGGCGGCCAGCTCGGCGGCGAAGAGCCGCAGCAGATCGTGCATGCGGAACCGGCCGTCGCCGACAGGCTCCAGCAGGCGCGCCTCGGCCAGCTCGTCGAGGGCGGCCTCGGCCGTCTTGGGATCGACGTCGGCCAGCGCGGCGACCAGCTCGACGCCGACCTCGGGCACGTCCAGCACGCCGAACAGGCGGAAGACGGCCTTCGCCGGGCCGGCGGGGCCGAGCGTCGCGTAGCCGACCTCGAAGCAGGAGCGGATCCGCAGGTCGGCCGTCTGCAGCTCGTCCAGCCGCCGCTGCTGGTTGCGCAGCCGCTCGCCGAAGCGCGCCAGCGACCAGTCGGGGCGGCCCGCGAGGCGGGCGCCGGCGATGCGCAACGCCAGCGGGTGGTGGCCGCACCAGCGCGTGATCTCGGTGGCCGCCTCGGCCTCGGCCGCCACCCGCGTCTCGCCGGCCAGCAACGCCAGCATCCGCAGCGACTGCGGCTCGTCGAGGACGCCGACGGCGATCGGCACGGCGTCCACGGTGGTCAGCGCCGTCCTGCTGGTGACCAGCGCCGCGCATCCGCTGCTGGCCGGCAGCAGGGGCGCCACCTGGGCGGCGCCGACCGCGTTGTCGAGCATGACCAGGACCCGCCGGTCGGCCAGCAACGACTGGTAGACGGTGGCCGCCTCCGCCGGGTCCACGGGGACCTCGCCGGGAGGCACTCCCAGGGCGCGCAGGAAACGGCCGAGCACCTCGGCGGGCCGTAACGGCGGCAGGTCCGGCGTGGCGCCCTGGAGGTCGACGTAGAGCTGCCCGTCGGCGTAGCGGCCGGCCACGCCGTACGCCGCCCGCAACGCCAGCGTCGACTTGCCGACCCCGCCGGGGCCGTGCAGCGCCATCACCCGCGGGCCGGCGCCCGCCGCGGGATCGCCGCACAGCACGGTGTGCAGCCGGGCGAGCTCGGCCGACCTGCCCACGAACACCGTGGGAGGCCGCGGGAGCTGGCGCGGACGGGGACGCCCGTCATCGACGGACCCGGGAGGCACGGCCTGCCCGTCGACGGCCGGGGCGTGCCCGCCTGGCGGCGGCAGGGCGGTGTCCCTGCGCAGCATCGCCTGGTGCAGTCGGAGCAGGTCAGGGCCCGGGTCGATGCCCAGCTCGTCGGCCAGGACCCTGCGGGCCGCCCCGAACGCGTCCAGCGCGCCGGCCACGTCGCCGCACCTGTACAGCGCCACCATGAGCTGGCCGTGCAACCGCTCGCGCAGCGGATACTGCCCGATCACCTCGCGCAGCCGCGTGGCCGCCGCCGCGTACCTGCCGAGCGCGAGCTGGATCTCCGCGTGCTCCTCCACAGCGGCCAGGTAGCGGTCGGTGAGGCGGGCGACCACCTCCCGCAGGGTCGGCCCGAGCGGCACGTCCTCCGCCGCCATCCCGCCCCACAGGGCCAGGGCCCGGTCGTAGGCGTCCTGCGCGATGCCGAGGTCCCCACTGGCCAGCGCGTGGCGGCCCTCCGCCGACAGCGCCTCGAACTGGAAAAGGTCGAACTCGGCCGGTTCGACGCGCAGCAGGTAGCCGGCGTCGGAGGTGACCAGCCGCTCGTCGGCCGGGCCGGACGCGGGCGTCACCAGCTTGCGCAGCTGCATGAGGTAGGTGCGCAGGTTCGCCACCGCCGAGCGGGGCGGACGGTCGTCCCACACCTCCGCCACCAGGGAGCGGATCGGGACGACGTGACCGGCCCGCGCCAGCAGCATGGCGAGCACGGTGCGCTGCTTGGGCGCGGTGATCCGTACGGGCGAGCCGTTGGCCTGGATCCGCAGGGGGCCCAGAAGCCGGAACTTCACGATCGTGCCCTCCTCGCCGGCTACAGGGCAGGGCCGCCCAACCGGCGCAGCGCGACACCGAGCAGCTGGTCCGCGGGGAAGAAGCCGCGTTGCCGGGAGTCGAGGCTGTCGGCGTTGTCGCCGTAGACCACGAGCGCGCCGGCGGGCACGCGGGCGCCGTCGGCGCCGACGTCGGGCGGCACCGGATCGCCGGGTAACGCAATCGCGCGCTTGATGTTCCAGCGCCGCCCGTCGGCCCCCGGCGGCCCGGGCAGAATGCGCCCCGACGGGTCCGGCGGTGGCTCGAGGACGACGACGTCGCCCCTGCCCACCTGGTCGATCCGCCGCCGGCGCACCAGCACGCGGTCGCCGTCGTCAAGCGTCGGGGCCATGCTCGTCCCCTCGACGGTGACCACCACGTAGCGCCGGCGGGCCAGAAGCGCGCCCGCCGCCACCGCCACGACGACACCGGCCAGCAACCCACCGTTGATCAGCTTCATCGCGCTCTTCCCCGGGTGAGGGTTGATCATCTGAGGGAAACGATCTCCGTTGGCCGGCGACGCTGTCAACAGTCGCTTACCGGGATCACGAAACCTCACTCGCGAGGGTGGGAGTCCCCCTCTGCTGGAGGAGCGTGGCGAGGCTGAGGCGTGGGCCGAAGTGGGTGTCCCGGCGGTCACTGCGTTCTTGTCCTGGCTTCGCAACGGCCGCAAGGTGCAGTTCGAGGCGGTGCCGCAGGAGGACCGTCCGTCGGACGACACGCTGGAGGCCCGCCTCGGGGCGGTGATCTCCTTCTACCGCTGGCAGGCCGCCGTCCACGACGTGCCGGTGGCTCGACGACTGCTCAAGGGCGCACCTCGTCGTGCTCCCGCCAGGGGGCTGCTGTCTCACCTGGACGCTCGAACCACGCTGGCACCGTCGTCGCTGGTCAGGGTGCGGCGGACTCGGCGCCGGGATCGGCCTCCGATCCTGCTGCTACAGCAGGTACAGGCAATCATGGATGGTTGCGCGATCCATGACGGCGGCGCCGGTGAGTGGGTCGGCAACCTGCGCGACCGGCTGCTGTTCGCTCTGCTGGCGGAGACCGGGATGCGGCTGGGCGAGTCCCTGGGCATGCGGATAGGCGACTTGGTGATGGGCCGCGGCGGCACACCCTACGTGGAGGTTGTCCCGCGGGATGCTGGCATCCCCGATGCGATCCGCGGATCCCGCAGGGAGAGCGCGAGCCCCTCGGTTATGAGGGATGCTCGCCAGGCAGAGCCCAGATTCCGTGGCTGCGCGAGGCCATCAAATGGCACCTGGCAACCCTGCTGGAGTCCGGCACGCTGGTCTGGTCGACGATCGTCGGCAGACGCGTTCTTGCCCTGACGCGGTTCGACCGCTGGCTGGCCACACTCGACGACCCGACCGCCGTGCTCAGCGATGCCGATCGGGCCGGGGCCAGCTACCAGACAGTAGCGTACTGGTGATCACGGATAGGGGGCTGGCGTGGAGGATCTGGGTTCATCCGTTCTGGCAGCGCTGGCGGCGGCAGGCGAACCGGTCGATGCCAGCGTCGTGGCGACCTGGCTCGGGCTGGCCCACGCGGACTTGGTACGTCCGGGCCTGAACCGGCCGACGGGATGTGATCTTGCGCACGACGGCCACGGCGGGGTGCTCCGCGCGTTGGCGGCCCTGCTCCACAGGAGGCTGGCGGCAGCCGTCTTGGGGGCTCACTCCACAATCGCCGATCACTATCTCACGCTGTGGGGCGGGCTGGGGAACGGCCTGCCAGCGCTGGCCGCGCATCCCCGGCTGGGCGATGCCGACGCCGGGTACGGCTTACGTCACCTGGTCTACCACCTGCTCGCGGCCGGGCGCGCCGAGGAGGTGCATCGACTGCTAGCGTGCGAGCAGCCCGCCGGTCAGGGGCGGCCTGGGGTGGTGAACGTGTGGTTCGACGCGCGGCACCGGGCCGGGCAGGTCGATGGTTACCTGCGCGACTTGGAGGCGGCCGGCGGGGCGGCGCGCCGGGCCACCGACGCGGCGGCCGACAGTACCGCTCCGTCGCTGGGTCTGGAGATGCGCTACACCCTGATGAGAGTGTGCGCGGAGCAGGCTGATCGGCCGCGCCGTGAGGTGGCGTCGATGTTGCTGGAGGCGGGGCTCTGGGATCGGGTCCGGGCTTTGAACGACGTCCGCCGCCTGCCCGGCGGCGAGCGGGGGCGGGAGCTGCTGGACATGCTCCCGCATCTGCCCGAAGAGCAGCGGCCGCGGGTCCTGCACGAGGTGGTGGTCGACGCCATGACCGCGGTACAAGGTGATCCCAGCGTCGACACCGATCTGCTGGCCGAGGTGGCGGCGCTGCTCTCGCCGCAGGGGATGCGTCGCGCGGTGGCGGCCGTTTCCGGGCTGGAGAGCCCGCAGAGTCGCATCGTGGCTCTGACTGGGCTCGCCCCTCACCTGACGGCCGAGGCGATGTATGACGCGCTGGCCGCCGCCAGAACGTTTCAGGACGAGTTCTACCGTGCGTGGGCGCTGCAGGAACTTGCTCCATTCCTCACAGCCGGGCCGGCGTCGGAGACGCTGCGTGATGTACGGGCGATGCCCTCTTCATTCTCTCGCGATGCCGCGCTGATCGCGCTGATCCCGCGGCTGCCCGAGGACCTACGCGGCAGCGCCCTCGTGGAGGTGAGGGAGTTCAGTCCCGAGGCGCTGGGATGGCGCTGGATCGAGGCCATCATGCTGCTTCCCGAACACCAGCGCCGTACCACACTCGCCCGAGTCGTTGAGAGGGCCGCGCCGGACAGGCACGTCGAACTGCTGGTAGAGGCGGCCGGAGTGCTGCCACCCGGCGAACGCGACGCAGTCCTGGCCGAGGCGCTGGCAGTGTCGCACACGATCACCGATCGCGATGTCCGGGAACGTTCGCTGGTCAGCGTGGCAGCGCTGCTGCCCGCAGGAGCCCGAGACCAGGTCGTGACCGGGTTGCTCACGTCCGCCCGAACGCTCGTTGACGAGGACGACCGCGCCCGGCTGTTGATCGACGCGGCCGAGCTGGCACCGCCCAAGGAACGGGTCACACCGCTGACGGAAGCCGTTGCTCTGGCCTGTAAGACCGAAAATGCCACCCTGCTCATCAGAGCGGCTGCCCTGCTGCCCGCCGATCACCCGAACCGGAACGCGGCACTGAGCCAGGCACTCGAGATCAGACTCCAGGACGTCTCCTACGAGAACTACTTCGCCTACGGCGTCCTCGACGAACTGTGCCCACTCCTCACCGACGAACTGATGGCCGTGCTCGTCCACGCGATCCAGGCGTTGGAGCGTCCCGGTTACCTGGGGCGTTTCCTGTCCGCGAGGGCCGAGCACCTGTCGGGCGTCGCGCTGGAGGCCGGGCTGGACGCGGCCAGGTCCTTCAGCGACCCCACTCGCCGAGCACTGGCGCTGACCGCCTTGTCCGACCGGCTGCCCGTCCGGCGGAAATACGAGGTGCTGGAGGAGGCCCTCACCGCGGCCCGCAGCGCGCGCCGCTGCCTCGACGACATTGCGCTGCGGCTTCCTCCTGAGCGACGCCGCGCCCTGCTCGTCGAAGAGCTGTCCTACTGGCACGACGGTTTCCTGGACACCTGGCGCCAGGATCGCCCCGACGAGTCGGCGCGGCCGGTGCCGTTCGGCTTCAGCCTCGTCCCGGTCGGTGAGACTTGGGGGATGGGCGAAGCGGTGCACGCCGTCCTGATTCGCGCTCAGCGGGCCTGGCGTCGAGGCGAGGGGCGAGCTGCGGTCCTCGCGCTGATCCGTACGGCCTTGGGCCGTTATCGCTTCGTGGACGCGCCGGACTCCCCCGTGCTGACAGCCGCCGCCCGAGACCTCGGCGGACCCGACGCCGAACGGGAATATCGCCTGGCCATCCGCGACATCGACCGGTGGTGGAACCATCCGGCCACGCTTGGCCACGCGGCAGAGTGACACTGTTCCAGTCGGCCAGCCGCTGGAGCTTGAGTGTGGTGTTCGTGGCGGGCGGCCGGTTACCCCGGGCCGCAACGGCGTCTTCACAGCCCGCGCCCTCAGCCTGTCACCGCAGGTGAACAGAGAGGAGCAAACGCCGAAGATCCAACGGGGTGTAGGTCTGATCTGCGATTGAGCGTGTGAGGGCCGGTCGTCGGTTGGTGTCGTCGCCGCCTTGTCGTCGTGTTCGCGGAGCATGCACAGGACGGTGGCCTGGGGATGGGTGCTGGCCCCTTTCTTACTCTTGGTGATGACGAGCTTGGTGGCGATGTCGTGCAGGCTCTTGCCGTGGGCACGCAGGTGCAGGGCCATGGACTGCATGGCGGCGTAGTCGTCGCAGTCCAGGTCGGCGACCGGATGGTGCGGGCCAGGGGAGGAAGTCAACCCTTGTAGTTGAACACCTGGCGCAGCGTGTGCTGGATCTCCACCAGGTCCCGCTGGTCCGCCATCACCCGGTCGATGGACTTGTAGGCGTCCGGGTGCTCGTCCACGAGCGCGGCGGCCCGGTCGGCGTTCCACGTGCGCCCGCGCATCGCCTCGGTCAGGGACGCCGCCGACAGCTCACGCTTGGCCTTGGTGCGCGACATGCGGCGGCCGGCGCCGTGGGAGCAGGAGTTGTACGACTCCGGGTTCCCGCGCCCGCGCACGATGTACGAGCGGGTGCCCATCGAGCCCGGGATCACGCCCTCGTCGCCCGTGTCGGCCTTGATGGCCCCCTTGCGGGTGATCCACAGGGACCTGCCGTAGTGGGTCTCCTGCTGGGTGAAGTTGTGGTGACAGTTGATCGTGCGCACCCGCTGCCCCTGCCCGGCGACCCGGAACAGGGCGTTGACGAGGACCTTGTCCATCCGGGCGCGTGAGGCCATGGCGTAGCGCTGCGCCCACAGCATGTCCTCGATGTACGCGGTGAACTCGGGGGTGCTCTGGACCAGGTAGGCCAGGTCGGGGTCCTCCAGGCCGATGGCCTGCTTCCTCATCAGCTTCTTGGCGCCGGCGATGTGCATCGTGGCCAGCTGGTTGCCGATGCCGCGCGAGCCCGAGTGCAGCACCGTCCAGACCCGGTCGCGCTCGTCGAGGCAGACCTCGACGAAGTGGTTGCCGGAGCCGAGCGTGCCGAACTGGTCGGACACCTTCTTCGCCTGCTTGGGCGTCAGGTCGGTGTGCGGGAGCCCCAGCTCGCCCAGGGCGCGGTCCATGGACGGGTCGTCGTGGCCCCTGCCGACGCCGGCGGGGATGCGGCGCTCCACCATCGGCATCAGCGCGGCCAGGGTGTCGGGCAGGTCGGCGGCGGTGAGCGTCGTCTCGGTCGCGACCATGCCGCAGCCGATGTCGACGCCCACGGCGGCGGGGATGATCGCTCCCTCGGTGGGGATCACCGAGCCGACCGTGGCGCCGATGCCGACATGCGCGTCAGGCATGAGAGCGACGTGGCCGGAGACGAACGGCAGGCGGGCGGCGCGCGCGGCCTGCGTGATCGCGCCTTCGTCGATCTCGCTGGCCCACGACAGCAGGTTCGGTGCGGGCTGGTTCGGCATCGGATGGATCTCCTCACTGGTCGATGATCAGTCTTGCTGAACCAGGAGGGGAAAACCCACTCATTTTACCGCTCCTGCCATCGAAGGGTCTGGAACGGAATCAGGGGCGGGGGGAGAATGTTGGCGATATTGGGGCGCTGCGGACGTGCGTCGTAGGCTTGGCCTGATGATCCGACAGGAGGTGAAGCGGATGTTGCGAGACTCGTTCGGACGGGTGGCGACCGATCTCAGGGTGTCCCTCACGGACAAGTGCAACCTGCGCTGCACCTACTGCATGCCGCCCGAGGGTCTCGACTGGCTGCCCAACGCCCAGCTCCTGACCGCCGACGAGATCGTCAGGCTCGTCGCCATCGGCGTCGAGCGGCTCGGCATCACCGAGGTCCGCTACACAGGGGGCGAGCCGCTGCTGCGGCGCGAGCTGCCCGACATCGTCGCCCGCACCGCGGCGCTCGAACCGAAGCCGCAGCTGTCGCTGACCACCAACGCCATCGGACTGGCCCGCCTGGCGCCGGCGCTGGCCGAAGCCGGGCTCGACCGGGTGAACGTCTCGCTCGACACGCTCGACCGCGACACCTTCCAGAGGCTCAGCCACCGCGACAGGCACGCCGACGTGATCGCCGGGCTCGCCGCCGCCGACGAGGCGGGCCTGCGCCCGGTCAAGATCAACACGGTGCTGATGCGCGGTCTCAACGACCACGAGGCCGTGCCGCTGCTCCGCTTCTGCCTCGACAAGGGGTACGAACTGCGCTTCATCGAGCAGATGCCGCTCGACGCGCAGCACGGCTGGAGCCGCGAGAACATGGTCACGGCCGACGAGATCCTCGGCCTGCTGTCCGGCGCCTTCGACCTCACCGTCGACGACGTCGAGGAGCGCGGCAGCGCCCCGGCCGAGCGATTCCTGGTCGACGGGGGGCCCGCCAGGGTGGGCGTGATCGGCTCGGTGACCCGTCCGTTCTGCGGGGCGTGCGACCGCGTCAGGCTGACCGCCGACGGGCAGGTCCGCAACTGCCTGTTCGCCACCGAGGAGTCGGATCTGAAGACCCCGATGCGCGCGGGCGCCTCCGATGACGAGCTGGCCGAGCGGTGGATCGCCGCCGTGGCGCGCAAGCGGCCCGGGCACGGCATCGACGACCCGTCGTTCCTGCAGCCGGCGCGCCCGATGTCGGCGATCGGCGGCTGACCTCCGGGGCCGTAGCGGCCGCTCCGCATCCGGGGGGGTCCCGCCCTGCGCGATCCCTGAGATCCTGCCTTCCGCGCCGAGATCCCGCCGCTGCCGGAATCTCGCTCTGCCGCGCGTCCCCCGATCGGCCGGCGGCGGGGTGCCCGCTTCGCGCGGCCGAGTGCTGAGTACCTTGGGGGCGTGGAGTACGACGCGGTGGTCCTGGCCGGGGGAGAGGCGCGGCGGCTCGGGGGCGCGGACAAGCCCGGCCTGACCGTCGGCGGCAGGACGATCGCCGAGCGCGTGGTGTCCGCCGTGCCCGACGCGGCCCGGGTGGTCGTGGTCGGCCCGGAGCGCGCACTGCCCGGCGTCGTCTTCACCCGCGAGGATCCGCCCGGCGGCGGCCCCGTGCCCGCGCTGCGCGCCGGCCTGG
>NZ_JBEXUP010000229.1:0-9543 GCF_040614375.1 Nonomuraea sp. NPDC005983 | reverse complement strand
GTCGCCGCGCTGCGCGCCGCCGCCACCACCTCCGGCTACGGCCGCCTGCTCACGCGCCTGTCGCGCGCGGGCATCCCGTGCGCGCAGGTGCCGGTGGGCCTGCGCGGCCTGCGTGTGACCACCCGCAACCTGGTCCGTACGGCGCACGCCATCGGCATGCAGGTGCACGTGTGGACCGTCAACGACCCCACCCGCATGGAACACCTGCTGGACCTCGGGGTCGACGGCATCATGACCGACAACGTCACCGGCCTGCGCGACGTCCTCGAACGTCGTGGCCTGTGGCATCCAGGCGGCGTGGCCGCATAGGAGCGCTCGACGACATGCCCGTTTCGGCACCCCCCGCCGGCCTCGACGACTCTCCCGCCGCGCGCAGGCGCGAACAGCGCGGCTGGTACTTCTACGACTGGGCCAACTCCGCCTTCTACACCACGATCATCTCGGTGTTCCTCGGCCCGTACCTCATCCCGGTCGCCAAGACCGCGGCCTGCGCCAAGGACTTCCCCACCGTCGCGCCCGCCGCCTGCTCGGCCGAGTTCGACAAGCTGGCCGCCACCAACCCGGGCCTCGGCTATGTGGACGTCCTCGGCGCCGACATCAGGCCCGCCGCCTTCTTCGGGCTCACGCTGACCGTGGCGGTGCTGCTCCAGATCGTCTTCCTGCCGGTCGTGGGCGCGCTGGCCGACCACACGGGGCGCAAGCGGGAGCTGCTCGGCGCGTTCGCCTACGTCGGCGCGCTGGCCACGATGGGCCTGTACTTCGTCGAGGGTGACCGGTACCTGCTCGGCGGCGCGCTGTTCGTCATCGCGAACCTGGCGTACGGGTCGTCCGTGGTGGTCTACGACTCGTTCCTGCCGCAGATCTCCACCCCCGACGAGCGCGACGGCGTCTCCTCGCGCGGCTGGGCGATCGGCTACCTGGGCGGCGGCCTGCTGCTCGCGCTCAACCTGGTGCTCTACCTCCGGCACGAGAGCCTGGGCCTGAGCGAGGGCATGTCGGTGCGCATCAGCATGATGTCGGCCGGGCTGTGGTGGGCCACGTTCACGGTGATCCCGCTGCTGAGGCTGCGCAACCGGCCGGTGCCCGCGCACGAGACGACCGCGTTGCGCTCGGTCGGCGGCAGCTTCCGCCAGCTCGGCCGTACCATCGCGGACCTGCATCGCTACCCGCTGACGCTGCTGTTCCTGGTGGCGTACCTGGTCTACAACGACGGTGTGCAGACGGTCATCGGCAACAGCGCCGCCTTCGCCTCCGAGGCGCTCAAGCTGGACAAGTCCGTCCAGATCAGCGCCATCCTGATGGTGCAGTTCGTGGCGTTCTTCGGCGCGCTGCTGCTCGGCTGGCTGGCCCGCCGGTTCGGCACCAAGCGGACGGTGCTGGCCAGCCTGGTGCTCTGGACGGCGATCGTCGTCGTCGCGATGTTCCTGCAGGAGGGCGCGGCCCTGCAGTTCTACCTGCTGGCGTTCGCGATCTCGATCGTGCTGGGCGGCACCCAGGCGCTGTCACGCTCGCTGTTCTCCCAAGTGATCCCGAAGGGCAGGGAGGCGGAGTACTTCAGTCTGCTGCAGATCAGCGACAAGGGCTCGGCCTTCATCGGCGCGCTGACCGTCACGATCGCGCTCCAGTTCACCAACAGCTACCGCATCGCCATCGTCTCAATGATCATCTTCTTCGTGATCGGCTTCGTGCTGCTGGCCCTGGTCAACCTCCCCAAGGCGATCAGGGCGGCCGGCAACGAGGTGCCCGAGACGATCTAGCGCCCGCCTGCCCGGCGCGGCCAGGACCATCGTGCCCGGCCCCTGGGCCGCGCCTGGGCCGCCGACGGCCACGGTGTTCTCCGCGGTGGCGGGGCCGCCGCAGTGCGGGCAGGTGACGACCGGGACGAACAGCTCGCCGCAGGAGTGCACGAGCAGCGCGGGCGGCCCGCCGGGCGGGGTCGCCCAGCGGTCGCCCCAGGCCATCAGGGTGAGCAGGGCCGGGACGATGTCGCGCCCGGCCTCGGTCAGCACGTACTCGTAGCGAACCGGGCGCTCCTGGTAGGGCTGCTTCTCCACCACCCCGGCGGCCACCAGGCCGTCGAGCCGCCGGGTGAGCAGGTTGCGCGAGATGCCCAGGTCCTCGGCCAGGTCGTCGAACCTGCGCAGGCCCAGGAACAGGTCGCGCAGGATCAGCGGGGTCCAGGGCTCGGCCACGACGCCGACGGCGTGAGCGATGGAGCAGTGCATCTCCCCGAACCTGTTCATGCGCCCAGCATAGTGGGTTGCTAAAGTGAACCCATTTCGGTTCACGTCAAGGCCCGTTCGGCGGCCCGTTCGGGGGTCCGTTCGGGGCGCAGCTCGGCGTGCGCGTCCCCCTCGGAGCCGAGCATGTTGCCGCGCCCGCACACCCGCGCGACCAGTGCGGCCGGGAGGCGCTCTTCCGCACGAGTTGACACCGGCAGGCTAATGACATTAGCTTCAGGGCTACACCACTGAGCCTGGAGGCAGACATGACCGAGTTCCTGACCGTCGAAGGCGGCCGCATCGCCTACGACGTCGCCGGCGAGGGGCCGCTGATCGTGCTGGCCCACGGCATGGGAGACGGCAGGGGCGCCTACCGTTTCCTGCTTCCCCAGCTGGTGGCCGCCGGGTTCCGGGTGGCGAACATGGACCTGCGCGGGCACGGCGAGTCCAGCACCGGCTGGGCCTCCTACACCCGTACCGACGTGGCGGGCGACATCCTCGCCCTGATCAGCCACCTGGGCGGCCCGGCGGTCGTCGTGGGCCACTCCTTCGCCGGCGGGGCCGCCACCATCGCCGCCGCCCGGCAGCCCGAGCTGGTCAGCGCCCTGGTGGAGATCTGCCCGTTCACCCGGCCGCAGCAGCTCGCCCCGGCCGGGCTGCGCGTCGCCCGCCACCGCACCGGCCTGACGCTGCTCCTGGGCGCCGTCCTGACGCGCAGCGTCGCGCTGTGGAAGCGCTACCTCGACCATGCCATGCCGGGCGTCAAGCCGGCCGACCACGCCCGCTACCTGGCCGCTCTGGAGGCCGATCTGCGCAGGCCCGGCCGGATGGCCGTGGTCGGCAGGATGGGCGGCGCCGCGCCGAAGGACGCCGGCGCCGAGCTTCCGGCCATCCGGTGCGACGCCCTGGTGGTCATGGGCACCCTCGACCCCGACTGGGCGGACCCGAGAGCCGAGGCCGACGGCATCGTCGCCGCCATGCCCGCCGGGCGCGGCACGGTCGCGATGATCGAGGGCGCCGGACACTACCCGCACGCCCAGTACCCCGACGAGGTCGCCGCGGTGACGCTCGCGTTCGCGAAGGAGCACGCCCATGGCTAGAGCGTCTCTGTCGCCTGAGGCGGTCGTCGACCACGCTCTGCGGATCATCGACGAGCAGGGGGTCGCCGCGCTGACCCTGTCGGCGGTGGCCGCGCAGGCGGGGGTGGCCACGCCGTCGCTGTACAAGCACGTGCGCAACCTCGCCGAACTGCGCGAGCTGCTGTCCGCCCGGGTCATGAACGAGATGTCCGACCAGCTGAGCGAGGCGGCTCTGGGCCGCTCCGGCGACCAGGCGCTGCGGGCGCTCATGGACGCCTGGCGCGCCTACGTCCTGCGCCACCCGCACCGCTACTTCGCGATGATCCAGACCCCCGACGCCGGCAGGGCCGAGGCCGGGGAGCGCCTGATCGGCATCCTGCTGGCGGTGCTGCGCGGGTACGGGCTGGAGGACTCCGACGCCATCCACGCCGCCCGCTGCCTGCGCGCGGCCGGGCACGGCTTCGTCGTCCTGGAGGCCGGGGGCGCCTTCGGCCTGCCCGAGAAGCTCAACGAGAGCTACGACCTGCTCATCCACATGATCTCCTCCGGCCTGCGCACCCCTCGCTGACCAGCCGCTCCGGCCGAGGACGGCACGTGAGACCCCGCGTGCCGCGGCCCGCCAGACACTCCGGCGAGAGCGAAGCACAAAAAAGAGAGCACTGCTCTTGACCGTTCGCGGCCATTGCGAGAGCATTGCTCTCGCAAGAGATCGGCGCACGTTTCGAGAGCGCCTCCTCCAGTCTGAGAGCACCACCCCCACCTTTGGAGTCGTCGTGAGATCATTCACCGCGCTGAACTTCGCCGTCGCCGGCGTTCTCTTCCTGATCTACCCGGCCGTCCGCCCCTCAGGGGACGACGCCGCCGCCATGGCCTCCCCCGAGTGGGTCGCCGGGCACCTGGCGGCCATGATCGGCTTCGTGCTGCTCGGCCTGGCCGTGCTCGGGCTGCACCAGCTGCTGGGCGACCGGCTGTCGCTGCGGGCCGCCCTGGCGACCTGGGTCGGGGCCGGGCTCACGCTGCCCTACTACGGAGCCGAGGACTTCGGGCTCAACGTGATCGCCAAGCGGGCCCTGCGCGACAACACCCCGGCCCTGATGGAGCTGGCCGAAGAGTTCCGTTTCAGCCCGGTCGCCGTCACCATGTTCGCCCTCGGTCTGGCGCTGCTCGCCGTCGGCGCCATCATGGCGGCCGTCTCCGTCTGGCGGTCGGGAGTGCTGCAGAAGTGGAGCGCGGTGCCGCTCGCGGCCGGGTTCGCCCTGTTCATCCCGCAGTTCTTCGGCCCATACTCGCTGCGCATCGCCCACGGCGCGCTGATCGCGGTCGGCGGTGTGTGGCTCGCGATCGCGACCTGGCGCGGGCGGACAGTCTAACTCCTCGCGGTGATCGCGATTGGATCACCCCGCAGAGGGGAATCCCATCACGGTACCAAGCGTTAACACCGTGGGAGACAGACCCCCTCCACGATGGGGGCCCTGTAGGAGGCATTTAGACATGGGCGAGCGCGCGCTTCGTGGCACCCGGCTCGGGGCAACCAGCTACGAGAACGACCGTAACACGGATCTGGCTCCGCGCCAGGAGGTGTCGTACACCTGTCCTAAGGGCCATCGCTTCGACGTCCCGCTTGCCGCCGAGGCCGAGATTCCCGCGACGTGGGAGTGCCGCATGTGCGGCGCGACAGCGGTGCGGGACGACGGCGAGCAGCCGGAGTCCAAGAAGACGAAGCCCCCGCGGACACATTGGGACATGCTCCTGGAGCGCAGGTCCATCGAGGATCTGGAGGAGGTGCTCAACGAGAGGCTGGCCGTCCTTCGGGCCCAGCGGCGTAAGAGCGCCTGACACACCTTCTCACGGTGAAGCCCCCGGGCAGGACGCCCGGGGGCTTTTCTGTGCTGTCCCGGCGCCTGCCGTACCGAGGAACCCGAGGGCGGCGGCCCCGCCCCGTCCTCGCGGACGGGTCAGGCGGCCGACCGGTCACGAATCCCAGACCGGCTCAGCAGCAGCATCGGGCCGAGCACGCCGGCGGCGTGACCGGTGGTGGCCGAGATCGTGGTGAGCCAGGCCGTGCCGGCGGTCAGGGTCGTGGACGGCCTGCCGCTGCTCCTCGCCCAAGGCCGTCCTGCCGCCGGAGGGCCGGCTCCTAGCGGACGGCCTTCACCGGGCCTGAGCACGCCCGTGAGGCGCCACTGGAGGACCGCGAACGCCCGTGCTCCGGCGAGGTTACGCGTCGCGGTTGTCGCGCACGATTTCGCCGTGCTCCGGCGAGGTTGCGCGGTCGTCGCGCAGGACCTCGCCGTGCACCACCTTGGCGCCGCGCGGCGCCGCGGCACCGGGCTCGTCCGTGTACGGGGCGCCGCCGCTCGGCGGGAAGAGGTTCGCGTACGGCGAAGCCTCCGCCATCCTCTGGAGCCTGCGGTCGAAGAACCAGGCCGCCAAGCGCCGCATCGACGGACGGGTGAACGGCAGCACGCACAGCAGCCCCAGCACGTCCGTCAGGAAGCCGGGGACGAGCAGGAGCGCGCCGCCCGCTAGCACCAGGCCGCTGTCGCCCAGCTCCCGCTCGGGCATCCGGCCGGATCGCAACGACTCCTGCAGCCCGTGCCACGCCCTGCGTCCCTCGCGCCGGACGATCCACGAGCCCAGCGCGGCGCCGACGACGAGCAGGGCCACCGTGGCCCACCCGCCGATCGCCGAGCCCACCTGGAACAGCAGCCAGATCTCCAGCACCGGGACGGCCAGGAAGGCCAGGAAAAGCAGGAGCCGCATCGTTTCCTCATTCCGCACACGCGCGTACGTCAGGGATAACGCGGAAAGCCGGCCAACCGTTCCACACCGCCGAACCCGGGACGGAGCGCTCGGGTCAGCCGCGCTTCCTGCGCAGCCGGGTCGGCAGCCCGGTGATGCCCCACTGGCTGATGCGCCAGAACGCCTCGTACATGACAGGGCCGCTCATCTTGCTGGTGCCGATCGTCCGCTCGACGAACGTGATCGGCACCTCCACCACCCGCAGCCCGTGCCTGACCGTGCGGAGGGTGAGGTCGATCTGGAAGCAGTAGCCCTGCGACTCGACGTCCGCCAGCCCGATCTTCTCCAGCGTGCCCGCGCGGTAGGCGCGGAAGCCGGCGGTGGCGTCGCGTACCGGCATGCCGAGCATGATCCGTGTGTAGACGTTGGCGCCTCGGGACAGGAACTCGCGCCTGTGCGGCCAGTTGACCACCTTGCCGCCGGGCACCCAGCGCGACCCGATCGCCAGGTCGGCGCCGTCGGCGAGCGCCTCCAGCAGCTTGGGCAGCTCTTCGGGCTGGTGCGAGCCGTCGGCGTCGATCTCGACGAGGACGTCGAAGCCCTCGGCCAGCCCCCAGCGGAACCCGGCGATGTAGGCGGCGCCGAGCCCCTGCTTGCCGGGCCGGTGCAGGACGTGCACGTGATCGTCCTCGGCGGCCAGCTCGTCGGCGACCTTCCCGGTGCCGTCGGGGCTGTTGTCGTCGGCGACCAGGAGGTGCGCCTCCGGCAGCGCGGCCCGCAGCCGCTCGACGATCAGCGGCAGGTTGTCGCGTTCGTTGTAGGTCGGGACGACGACGAGCACCCGCCCGAGAGTCTCCATGATCAGTAGTTCCTCATCCCCGGCGCCTGCCTCGCCACACGGCGACTCCGACGGCCGCCGCTCCCATCATCATCAATGCCCACTCAGGCGCGGCACCCACCTTGGTGGCGATCGTCTCCTGGGTGCGTACCGGCACCTTGACCACGTTCATGTCCGCGACCAGCTCGCGAGTCTGCCAGGAGACCTTACCCTCAGGCGTGACATATGCCGAGATTCCGGTGGTGGCGGCGGTCACGACGGCGCGGTTGTGCTCGACGGCGCGCAGCTGCGACATGGCGAGCTGCTGCGGCGGCAGGTTCGACAGCGCGTACGTGGCGTTGTTGGTCTGCACGATCAGCGGGGTCCCGCCGGCCCGGACGGTTCCCCGTACGGTGCCGTCGAAGGCGACGTCGTAGCAGTTGACCGCGCCGACCGTGACGGGGCCCACCTTCAGCGCGCCCGGCTTGGTTCCGGCGATCGACTGCCTGCCGACCAGGTTGGCCCGCTCCCACAGCGCCAGGACGATGTCCTTGAACGGCGTGTACTCGCCGAACGGCACCAGGTTCTGCTTGTCGTAGTACGCGCCCGGCCCGGTGACGGGGTCCCACACCAGGCTGCGCGTGGCGCGGTGCTCCGTGCCGATGGCCACGACGGCGCCGACCAGGGTGGGCACGCCGACGTCCTTGACGGACTCGTCGATGATCTGGCGGGCGAACCTGTCGCGGTAGGGGTCGATATCGGTGGAGTTCTCCGGCAGGGCGACCAGGTCGGGCTTGAGCACCTTGCCCTCGCGGGCGGCCTCCGCCAGGCGCTTGGTCCCCTCGGAGTGGTTGCGCAGCACGACGGCCGGCTCGTCGCCGAGGACGTACATGCCTCGCCCGGGGACGTTGCCCTGGACGATGCCGACGTTGACGGTGCGCCCCTCGTCGCCGGGCCTGGGGATGGCGAGGCTCAGCAGCGGGATCACCAGGGCCAGCGCCGCCGGCACCAGCCTGCCGAGCCCCCTTCCGCGCTGGAGCGCCGCGCAGGCGAGCAGCGCGCCGCACAGCGCGACCGCGAACGACACCAGCGGCGCGCCGCCCAGCGCGGCGTACTCGGTGAACAGCGACTCGCCCTGGCTGAACGCGGCGCGGGCCCACGGGAACCCGCCGACGGGTACCAGGCCGCGCACCCACTCCATGAGCACCCACAGGCCGCCGAACCACAGCGGCCACCCCGGGAGCCGGAACACCAGGGCGGCCAGGGCGGCCAGGGCGGCGTAGAACAGGCTCTCCACGCCCACGAGGGCCAGCCAGACGTCGTCGCCGATGGTCCGGACCCAGGCCAGGGTCGGCAGCAGGAACGCCACCGCGGCCAGGTAGCCCAGCCAGGCGGCGCGGCGCGGCCTGGCCCGGTAGAGCGAGGCGACGATCAGGCCGATGCCGAGCGGCGCGCACACCCACCAGCCGAGGGGCGGGAAGGCCAGGAACAGCACCACCCCACCGGCGACGGCGGCGGCCACCCGCGCGAGAAGCACCCGCCGCGACTCCGGCACGACGTCACGCGCCCCGGACGCGCTCGAAGGGGATGGGCCGTCCGGACCGTCGGACGCGGCATCAGGGCCGGCGGGCACGGTGTCAGGGTCGGCGGGCGAAGGTTCGACGAGCTCCGGGTCGGGGGTTGCGGGCGCGGTGGCAGCGTTCGAGGGCGCCGTGGATTCGGGTGGTCGGCCCGTTCTGTCCTGCACCAAGCCGGTTTCTCCTCGCCGCTCGCACACCTGCTTGCGAAAACGCTACCGCCCTCCGACAGCCGTTCGGCCGTTCCGGCTCGATCGGATCACCGAAGGAGCGCTCCAAGTATGCGCGATCTCCCGTACAGGGGCGCCGGCGGGCGCGGTCGGGAGGGCGGGGCGCGGGGGATCGGGTGCGGCACGGGACCAGCCGGCCAGGGAGCGGCAGGGTGGCCCCGACGGGAACATGACCCGACGTGGGACCACCCCGGCGCTTGGTGGCGATCCTGCGCACGAGAGCGGGAAGAGGGCCCGGAAACCCTTCGGACCGGACCCGTCTCGTCGGCGGCGAGCGCGGAATTCCGTTGTCTACTGGGCTACCGGGCCCGTCCCGGGTCCAACCCCCCGCCCGGTTGGGGTGCCCCGACTCGACGGACCGACGGCCCTGCACCTGGCTGTGTGGACGGAGTCACGCTCCGTCACGGACGCAGGATCCGACGATGTCAGAGACGGCCAACCGGCCAAGTCCCGTGCTGGACTGCGCAGCAAACTACCGACTCCAACTCAGATGTCAACCGTGTCCCGATCAGCGGAAACATCAAGTTTTCGCAGGTAGCACATGCTCGACTTGCCGCATTGACACTATTTAAAGCCTATTAAAGCCCATTTGTCGTGTCATGTCCGGGATGCGGCAAGGCGCCCAGAGCTGGCGACAGCGGCTGGTCGTGCACGACGCCGAGCCGCTGCGTGGCCCGCGTGAGCGCGACGTACAGATCGCCGGGCCCCTTCGGCGACTGGGCGGCGATCAGGCCGGGCTCGGCGACGATCACCGAGTCGAACTCCAGGCCCTTGGCGTCGGCGACCCCCATGACCGCCACGGGCGCGTCCAGCGCCGCCGCTCCCCGCGCCGACCCGGCGCCGGGGGTGACGACGACCGTGCCGACGACCGCGTCG
>NZ_JBEXUP010000228.1:0-9843 GCF_040614375.1 Nonomuraea sp. NPDC005983 | reverse complement strand
CCAGCGCCACAGCCGCCTCCGCCGCACGGGCGGAGGCCGCGTCGGCCGGCCTGGGCACGCCCGCGCAGGCCGCCACGGCGGCGGGCGACTCCAGCCGCCACCGCACCAGAACCCGGTCGGTGTCGTCGCTGCGGTTGATGTCGTCGTCCATCGGGCCGTAGAAGTTCGGGAGATACTCGTCCGGGTCGGCGGCCAGCTTGGTGATGTTGAAGTAGGCGTTGCGCCGGATCAGCGGGTCGTAGGTCCAGCAGACCTCGCCGACGCCGCGCGACATGGCCCAGGCGCGCTGGTGCAGCTTCAGCGCGAAGCCGACGTTGCGTCCCTGCACGCGCGCCAGCACCCCGGCGATGTGACTGTGCAGGGCCTCGCGCGCGGGCGGGGAGAAGAAGCCGAAGCAGGCGCCCACCAGCTCGCCGCCGTCGAAGGCGCCGCTGACGTAGCTGCCCGCCTTCGCCATCGCCCGCAGCAGGTCGGCCGTCACCGGCGGGTTGTTGTCACCGGTACGCCAGATGCGCTCGTACAGGCGGCGGACGGCCTCGAGCTCGGCGACGCTGTCCAGGGGGCGGATGTCGATGCCCGCGCTGCGCGCGGCCGCCTCGGCTGCGCCGTACGCCAGGTCGACGGGCCGGGACCCGCGGCGGTCGCGGATGAGATCAGTCACGGCGGTCATGGTTCCAGCCGGTCGGGCCCTGTAGCTGGTCGGCGAGCACGGGAGGATGTGCTCCGGTTCGTCCGGGCGGACAACCCCGCGCCGCGAGCAGCTCGGCGACCAGGGCCGTGAGCAGCCGCGTCCGCCTCGGCAGCTCCGCTATGACCACGTGCTCGTCGTCGGCGTGCGCCCCGCCGCCGACCGCGCCCAGCCCGTCAAGGGTCGGCGTGCCCACTCCTGCGGTGAAGTTCCCGTCGGAGGCGCCGCCGACGGCGACCGGGGCGAGCGGGCCGAGCCCGAGCGTCGCCGCGAGCCGGCGGGCCCGCTCGAACAGCTCCGCCGACGCCGCGGCCGGGAGCGGCGGCCGGTTCGGACCGCCCCTGATCTCCAGCTCGGCGCCTTCCAGCGCGGGCCGCAGGCCGAGCATCGCGGCGTGGACGCGCATCTGCTCGGCGGCCTCCCACACCCGGGCGTCGACCTCGAAGCGCGCCGACCCGGGCACGGTGTTCACCGTGGTGCCCGCCTCCAGGCGGGTCGGCGTGACGGTCGTGCCCAGCCTGGGATCGCCCAGCCCGGCCACGGCGACGACCTGGCGGGCCACTTCCACCGAGGCGTTGACGCCGCGCTCCGGCTCCAGTCCCGCGTGCGCGGCCCGCCCCCGCACCAGCACTTCGTAGCGCGAGACGCCCTTGCGCGCGGTCTTCAGGGCTCCGCCGGGCCCGGCGGCCTCCAGGACCAGCGCGGCGGAGCACCCGCGGGCCTCGTCCTCGATGAGCTCGCGCGAGGAGGCGGACCCGGTTTCCTCGTCGCCGGTGACGAGCAGGGTCAGGCCGTCCAGGTCGTCCAGCGCCGCCAGCGCGTGGAAGGCCGTCACCAGCCCGGCCTTCATGTCGAAGCACCCGGGCCCGCGCAGCAGCCCGTCGCGCACCTCGAAGGGGTGCGTCCGCAGCGAGCCGACCGGCCACACCGTGTCGTGGTGCCCGAGCAGCAGCACCCGGGGCTCGCCGCCGAACCGCCAGCGCACGTGGGCGCAGCCGTCCGCCGCCACCCGCTCCGCCTCCGCGCCCAGGAGCCGGGCGCCGACCTCGGCGACCGCCTCCGCGCTGCGGGCGACAGCGGCCAGGTCCTCGGACGGGGACTCGCAGCGCACGAGCCGCTCGATGTCGGCGATCATCGCGGCTGCGGCGGGATCTTCATTTCCTGATCGGCGCATCGCTCCAGCATGGCGACGCGCGGCGGGCGCGGATCTGTCCGGTCGGCCAACATCGGCTCGTCTCGTTGGGACCGGGCGATGAATGGGGCGGCACGCAGCCGGCCGCCCGGGATCAACACGTGCTCAGACGGCGGTGTTGTCGCGCGCGGTCAGCTCGTAGGAGACGAAGTCCTGGAAGACCGCCCCGATCCTGGCGCAGCGCCTCCGGCGGGACGTCGCGGATGTCCACCCCGTCCCACAGGATCGATCCGCAGGTCGGGTCGTAGAAGCGGCACAGGAGCTTGATCAGCGTGCTCTTGCTCGCGCCGTTGCGTCCCACGAGCGCCACGGTCTGCCCGTGCGGGATGAACAGGTCGACCCCGCGCAGCACCCAGGGATGCTCGTCGCTGTAGCGGAACCACACGTCGCGCAGCTCGATCCCGCGCCGGAGCGCGGGCAGCGCGACCGGGTCGGCGGGTGCGGGCAGGCCGGGGCCCGCGGTGGTGATCGTGACGTGATGGTGGAAGATCAGCAGCTGTTCGTGCGCCATCGCCCCGGCCGGTGCCACGCGCTGCCCCAGACGCCGCAGCGCCCTGCGGCAGCTCAGCGAAACACCCTTGACCTTTGAGAAGCCACTGAGAAGTCACTGAGAAGCCGCTGAGACCGCCGTGTCAGTGTGCAGACGAAAGGTTCGTTCGCCGGCAGAAAGCGAGGGTTTTATGCGCGCATTCAGCGAGCTCTGCGACCGTGCGGTCGCGCTGCTCGTCCCCCAGCTCAAGGCCGCGGCCGCCAGCTGCTGGACCGAGTGGAACGACATGCCGCAGCAGTGCTACAAGCGTCTCTGCTGCACCTACTCGACCGGCACCAGGTGCAACGGCTGGGTCCGCTGCTTCTGAGAGGAGGGAAAGTATGCGTACTCTTCACGCGATCTCCGACCGTCTCGTCACCCTGTTCGTCCCCCAGGTCGAGGCCGGCGCCTCGAACTGCTGGTGGGACTACCTTCACGTCGACGGCACCTGCTACAAGCGCTGGTGCTGTCTCTACACGTCCGGCACGAGGTGCAACGGCTACGTCGGCTGTTAGGAGAGCTCATGTTCCACGAAGTCTGTGACCGCCTCGTCGCCCGGCTCGTCCCCCGCCTTACGGCCTCGGCCACCAGCTGCTGGGACGAATGGAGCAACGGCTACTGCCGCCGGTGCTGCGTCTACAGCACCGGTAACAGGTGCACCGGCTGGGCGCGCTGCTAGAAGCCCGTCGGTTTCGTGATCAACGGGCCGGGCTCCGGTGTCCGGAGTCCGGCCCTTCTTCCCCTCGACGAGGAGGTCAGATGGTTTACGCGCTATGTACCGCCGTCATGATCCTTGCTGTGCTGTGCGTGGTCAACGTGATGCTCGCGATGGGCATCATCCGCAGGCTCCGCGAGCACACCGAGCGGCTCAACGCCCTGAACGAGCGGCCCGCCGGCGGCCCGCCACCCGCCGTCCAGCCCGGTGAGACGGTTGCGGAGTTCGAGCCGGGAGCCCCGCTGCCCGAGCGCACGCTGATCGGCTTCTTCTCGCCCAGCTGCGCCCCGTGCAAGGAGCTCGCGCCCGCGTTCGCCGAGTTGGCCGGGACCATGGCACGCGAGCAGGTCTTCGCGGTGATCGCCGGATTCCCCGACGAGACGGGCACGATGCGGGAACTCCTCGACCCCGTCGCCAGGGTCTCTCACGGCGGGCCTGACGGCGGGCCGCTGACCAAGGCGTTCAAGGTCGAGGCCTTCCCCCAGGTGTTCCTCCTCGACGCGAGCCGTACCGTGCTGGCTGCGGGCCACACGCTCGACGACGTGCTCGCCGCCACGCATGGCTGAGGTGTCCGCACCTCGAGCGCTGGCCGGGGCCGCGGAGCTGGCATGGCGCGGCGCGCCGCGCATGGTGATCGCCTACGTCGCGACCACGCTGGTCCAGGCGCTGCTCCCGATCGCCACGGCATGGCTGACCAAGGCCCTGCTCGACGCGCTGAGCCGGCACAGCGGTCCCGTGCTCGGTCCGGCGCTGGGGCTCGCCGCCTGCGGGCTGGCCACGGGGGTGCTGCCCGCGGTGTCAGCCTTCGCCAACAGCGCGCTGGGCCGGTCGGTAGGACTGCGCGCCACCGACCGCCTCTTCGAGGCCACCGAGCGTTTCGTGGGGCTGCGGCACTTCGAGGACCCCGCGTTCCTCGACCGGCTCCGCCTGGCGCAGCAGTCCACCGTGAGCTGCCACGGGCTGCTCGGATCGGTGTTCGATGCGGGCAGGGCCGTTCTCACCATCACCGGGTTCCTGGGCGCCGTGGCCCTGATCAACCCATGGATGGCCGTGATCGTGCTGGCGTCGCTGGCGCCTGCGCTCGCCGTACAGATGGGGCTGGCCAGGCGACACGCGGCGATGCTGTGGCAGACCAGCCCCGCCGAACGCCGCCAGTTCTTCTACGGGCAGCTGCTCACCGGAACCCAGGCCGCAAAGGAGATCAGACTGTTCGGGACGGGACGCTTCCTGCGCGGCCGCATGCTGGACGAGCGCAGGTCGGTCAACCGCGCCCAGCGCCGCCTGGACCTGCTGCAGCTGACCTCGCACGGGGGGCTCGAACTACTCACCGCGCTGGTCGCCGGCGGCGGGCTGGTGTGGACGGGGCTGGCGGCGAGCGCCGGCGAGCTCAGCATCGGGGATGTGGCGATGTTCGCAGGCGCGGTGGCGGGCACCCAGCAGGGCCTCAACACGCTGGCGCGGACCATCGCCCAGATCTCGCAGAGCCTGCGGCTCTTCTCCCATTACCTCCATGTCACCTCCACCCCGCCCGACCTGCCGGTCGCCGCGGCCCCACTGCCCGCGCTGCGCCGCGGGATCGAACTGCGCGACGTGTGGTTCCGTTACGGCGACGACCATCCCTGGATCCTGCGCGGCGTCGACCTCTTCATCCCATGCGGCAGCGCGCTCGCCCTCGTCGGCCTGAACGGCGCAGGCAAGAGCACCCTGGTCAAGCTGCTGTGCAGGTTCTACGACCCCACCAGGGGCACGATCCTGTGGGACGGCGTCGACCTCCGCGACGCGGCGCCGGAGGAACTGCGGGCCAGGATCAGCGCGGTTTTCCAGGACCACATGGCCTACGACCTGTCGGCCGCTGAGAACATCGGACTCGGGAACCTCCCGCTGATCGGCTCGGCGTCCGCCATCAGGGCCGCGGCCGGGCGAGCGGGTATCGACAGCGCCATCGAGGCGCTGCCCAGAGGCTATGACACGTTGCTGACCAGGCTGTTCTTCGACGACGAGGCCGAGGAGAGCGCGGGGGTCGAGCTGTCGGGCGGGCAGTGGCAGCGGATCGCCATCGCCCGGGCGCTGCTGCGAGAAGATCCGGAGCTGATGATCCTGGACGAACCGAGCTCCGGGCTCGATCCCGAGGCGGAGTACGACATTCACCTCCGGATGCGCGCGGGACGGACGGGCCGTACGAGCTTGCTCATCTCGCACCGGCTCAACACCGTGCGGGACGCCGACCTCATCGTGGTCCTGGACGAGGGACGGGTCGTCGAGCAGGGGCGGCACCGGGAGCTGATGGGGCGCGCCGGGCCCTACTCCCGGCTGTTCACGCTGCAGTCCAGCGGTTACGTCGCGGAGGTGATCGGATGAGGTACCTGCTGGTGGCGGCGCTCGCGGCGGCGGGGCTGGTGTGGCTGGCGTGGCTGCGCCAGCGCTACCTGGCGGTCATCGTCGAGGGCGTCAGCATGGTGCCGACCCTGCGACCGGGTCAGCGACTGCTCGCGCGCAGGGCCGCGGGCGTCACCGGCGACATCGTCGTCGTGCGCAACCGCGACAGGCTGATGGTGAAGCGGCTGGCCGCCCGCGAGGGAGAGCGGCTGCCCGCGGTGCTCGGCGGGGGCATCGTGCCCGCCGGGCGCATCGCCGTCCTGGGCGACAACCCGAGCCGGAGCGCGGATTCGCGGCAGTTCGGGCTGCTGCCCGCCTCGGCGGTGGTCGCGGTGGTGCGTTCCGTACCCTCTCAGACGTCGCAACCGAAAGGGAGCTGAGGCCCGCCGAGGCGTCCTGCGCGCCGCCGCGCTGGGCCTGGCCTGGAGCGCGTGGGTCTGTCCCGCGGAGTCGACCTGGCCGGCAGGGCGCCGTCAGCCCTGCACCTCCTGGCCGATGCCCGCGGCCGCGCTTCGAACCGCTCTTCGTCGGTGTGAGGGTTGACCGCAGCATGCGCCGGCGGTCTCAGCGGTTTCTCAACGCTCTGGCCTGCTCCCTGACCTCATCCGCGCGGGCGTCGGCCAGCGCGTCGAAGCACTCCGCCGCCCGCTTCCACGCGTCGAGCGCCGCCTCCACCTCCCCGGCCAGCGCGTGCGTCTCGCCCAGCCTGACCAGCGTCTCCGCCGCGGGGTACAGGTCGTCGCAGCCCCGCAGCAGCTCTGCGGCGCGCTCGTAGCAGACCACCGCCTGGGCGTGGTCGCCCATGGCGTTGAGCACGTAGGCGACGCTGTCCCAGGCGTGCCCCTCGCCCTGCGGGTATCCGAGCTCGGCCAGCAGGCGCTGCGCCCGGCGGCAGTCGGCCAGCGCCTGCTCGTACTCGCCCCGCTGGGCGTGCCACCAGCCCGCGTTGTTCAGGGCCCGCGCCTCGCCGACGACGTCGCCGCCCTGCCTGAACAGCTCCATCGCCCGTACGGCGTGTCCCAGCTCCTGGCCCGGCCTGATCCGGCTCAACGGGATGGTCAGCCCCAGATGCACGTGCGCCTCAAGGACCGGCTCGACGAAGCGCCGGTGCAGCTCCAGCGCCCGCTCGAAGTGCGCCACCGCCTCTCGGTCGTGTCCCAGCTTGACGTGGGCGCGGGCCATGGTGTTGTGGCAGCGCGCCGCGGCCAGCTCGTCGTCGAGGCGCTCGGCCGCGGACAGCGCCACCGCCTGGACGTTGAGGATCTCGGCCCACGGGCCGCGCCGCTGCATGAACTCCGCGAACGCCCAGGCCAGCTGCCAGGCGTGCCGGTTCAGCCCGGCTCCGGTGGCCTCGGTGAGCAGCGCGGGCAGGGGCAGCGACTCCGCGGCGAACCAGCGCAGCGCCTGTGACGGGCCGGCGAAGCGCTGCACCACGACGCCCTTGACCGGAGGGGGCGGGTGCAGCCGCTCCCGATGGGGGTAGCAGGCGTCGCTCGCCGCCAGAGCGGTGTGCACGTAGTGGTCGAGGAGGCGGTGCGTCGCCGCCTGCCGTGCCTCCTGGTCATCGGTCGCGCGGCCCTGCTCGGACGCGTAGACCCGGAGCAGGTCGTGCAGGTGTACGCGGCTTCCGGCGCGCAGCTCGACCAGGTTGGCGTGGTCGAGCCGGGCGACCGTTTCCTGCGCGCGGTCGACCGGCAGCCCGGCCAGGCTCGCCACGGCCGGGAGCGGCAGGTGCGCGCCCGGTTCGCGGCCGAGCAGGCGGAAGAGGCGGGCGGCCGGTTCCGGCAGTTCGTGGTAGGAGCGGCCGAGCACCTGGCGCAGGTCGATGGCCGGATCGGCGTGAGCGAACGGCTCCAGCCCTGGCCGCGCCAGGTCTGCGGCGGCATCTGCCAGTGACAGCTCCGTCCTGCGTGACAGGCGCGCGGCGACGATCGCCAGCGCCAGCGGCAGGTGGCCGCACCGGCGGACGATCTGCTCGGCGGCCTCCGGCTCCGCCGACAGGCGTGCCGCGCCCAGCCGCGCCGACAGCAGCCCGCGGGCGTCGCCGTCCGGCAGGACGTCGAGGCGCAGCAGCGACGCGCCCGCGGTCACCGACAGGCCGGACAGGTCGGAGCGGCTGGTGATCAGCGTCAGACAGCCAGGCGCGCCGGCCAGCAGGGGACGGACCTGGGCCTCGTCGCGGGCGTCGTCCAGGACGACCAGGACCCGGCGGCCGGACAGCATGCTGCGGAACAGCCCGATCTGCGCCTCGAGGCTCGCGGGCACCCGCCCCTCCGGCACGCCGAGCGAGCCGAGGAAGCGGGGCAGCACCGCGGCTGCGTCACTCGCGACGAGGTCGGCGTGCAGCTGGCCGTCGGGGTAGCGCTCGTGGTGCAGGTGCGCCCAGCGCAGCGCCAGCGACGACTTGCCCACTCCCGGAGGCCCGTAGATCACGCGGACGGGAGCCCGCTCGTCGTCCAGCAGTGCCAGCTCGGCGGCACGGCCGACGAAGCAGCCCAGGTCGAGCGGGAGCTGGGCGGGCGCCAAGGGCTCGACGGCGCGGGCGCCCTCATCGGAATGGAGCAGCAGCTGGTGGACGCGGTGCAGCTCGGGCCCCGGATCGATGCCCAACTCCTCGGCCAGGAGGGCGCGCACGTCCGCGAAGCGGGTCAGCGCCTCGGCGGTCCTGCCCCACCCGTGCAGCGCCTCGATCAGCGCAGCCGCCACCGGCTCGTCCAGCGGGTACTCCTCGGCCAGCGGCGACAGCGCCGCCACCGCCGCTCCCGGATCGGCGCGGGTCACGGCGCGCGCCCAGCGCAGGCAGACCTCCTTGCGCTCGTCACGGAGAGTACGGCGCGCTCGCTCCGCCCACTCGCCCGGCAGCCCCATGAGCGGCTCGCCGCGCCACAGCCCGAGCGCCTCGCCCAGCAGCGGCTCGGGCTCGGGAACGGCCGCCGCCCGCTCGGCCAGGCCGCGGAACCGGGTGAGGTCCACCGCCGACTCGTCCACGTCGAGCAGGTAGCCGCCGAGCCTGCGCAGCACGTCGCCGTCATCGCCCAGCACCTCGTGGCGGAGCTGCGTGATGATCGTGTAGAGGGTCTTCCTGGCCCCAGCGGGCACCTGCTCGCCCCAGATCCTTTCCTGCAGCGTCTCGACCGGCACGACCCGGCCGACCTCCCACGCCAGGGCGGCCAGCGCGAGCGCGACCTGCGGAGGCCGCACTGGGCGGATCCGTGCCACGCGTTCCAGTTCCACCGGCCCAAGCAACCGAATCAACATGATCTTCGAGCCTAGTCATGGAGACGGCATTGAGGAATCGTTGAGACGGCGGAAGCACAATCGCGATCATGAGTTACGTCGAGGTGGGGTGCCGGGTCCTGCTGGTCACCGTCTTTGCGCTCGCGCTGTGGAGCAAGGTTTCCGGACGTGAGCCGTGGGCGCGGTTCGTCAGGTCGGTCAGGGACATGACGCCGTGGCGCTCGAACGCCGTCCCGGTCGCCGTCGCCGCGGGTGAGGCCGCGGTGATCGTACTGGCGGCGACGCCGCTCCGGTGGGCGGGGGCGCTGGGGTTCGCGCTCGCGGCGGTGCTGCTCGGCTGCTTCGCCGTCGCCACCGCTCTCGTCGTACGGCGGGGCGCCGCCGTGCCCTGCCGCTGCTTCGGCGCCTCGGAAACGCCCATGGGGTGGGCGCACGTCATCCGCGACCTCGTCCTCATCGCGCTGGCCGCACTCGGCCTCGCGGCGTCGACGGCCTTCGGGCTCGCCGACATGGGGATGGCTGTGATCTCGGGGGTGTCCGGCGCGGCGCTCGGCCTGCTGATCACTCGTACGGACGATCTCGCCTCGCTGCTCCGGTAGTCACCGGCCTGGTGGCGTCATGAACCTGGCGACGGCTACCGCGTCGGCCACCGGGCCATGGTCGACACCGCCGCTTCCGTCGCCCGAGCCTTCGCCGACTTCTGCATGGCTCGCGTCCCCGAGCTGCACCTCGACTTACTCCTCCAAGCAGGCCAGGGCCTCGGCGGCGTCGAGATCATAGAGGTCGTCGGCAGTCCGCGGACTTCGCCCGGCTGAACGCGATCATGCTGGGTCGGTGTGCCGATCGGGACCGGGTCCGTCGGATGTGGCGCGTCGGCGCGCCGTACGCTCACCATCCGGTGCACACCCTCGGCGTCAACCCAGGCGAGGGTGGTCGGAAGCCCTCGGCAGCGCTGCCTGAGCCTCCCACGATACTGCCCGCCTCCCACGGTCTGACGCTGCGCGACCGGAGACGTCGCCCTGGCCGGTTCCGCCCGGCCACCGGCGTCACCGGGCCAGGGCCGCGGCGGCCGCGCACGAGGCAAGCGGCCCCCCGGCCCCCCCGAC
>NZ_JBEXUP010000227.1:0-10458 GCF_040614375.1 Nonomuraea sp. NPDC005983 | reverse complement strand
GACGCGCCGGCCGGGCCGGCCTCGCGGGCGGGCTCCACGAGCGCCGCGACACCGGCCACCGGCACGGGCCAGACGGCCGCGGCGAGCGCGGAGCCGACCGGGTCGCCGGTGCCGACCTGGGAGGGCCCGACCCCGCCGCCCATCGATCCGAAGCTGTCCAAGGGGTCCGATCGGGCACCGGTCACGATCGTCGAGTTCGGCGACTTCAACTGCCCGAACTGCCGGCACTACGCGCAGACGATCGCGCCCGCGTTGCAGCGCGAGTACCTCGACCGGGGCGTCATCCGGATCTTCTGGCGCGACTCCCCCATCAGGGGCCGCGACTCCATGCGGGCCGCGGTCGCGGGACGGGCCGCCGCCAGGCAGGGGCGGTTCTGGGAGTTCCACGACGCGGTGTTCGCGGGACGTCCGCGCCTCGACGACGAGGGCCTGCGGGCCGCCGCCACGCGCGCCGGCCTGGACGTGGCGAAGTTCGACGCCGACCGCCGCGACCCCGCGCTGAAGCGACTGGTGGACGCCGACCTGAACTTCGCCCTCCAGCTCGGCCTGCCCGGCACCCCGGCCTTTCTCATCAACGGCCGGCTGCTGTTCGGCGCGCAGCCGCTGGCCACGTTCAAGCGGGCGATCGAGAAGGCCCGATGACGGATCTCGGGTACGCGGCGGCGTTCCTGGGCGGCCTGTTCTCCCTGCTCAGCCCGTGCGGGGCGCTGCTGCTTCCGGCGTTCTTCGGCTACGCCTTCCCCGGCGGCAGGGCGCTGGCGGGCCGGACGCTACTGTTCTACGCCGGCCTGTGCGCGGTGCTGGTGCCGCTCGGAATGGGGTCCGCCCAGGCCAGCCGCCTGTTATACGGCCACCAGGAGCTCGTCGTCACGGTGGCGGGCTGGGCGCTGATCGGGTTCGGCGTCCTGCAGCTGGCCGGCCAGGGCTGGACGTTCCGGCCGCTGGAGCGGCTCAGGACGCTGGCCAGAGGTGATTCACCCGCCGCGGTGCTGCTGCTGGGGGTGGTGTCGGGGGTGGGCGGCTTCTGCGCGGGCCCGGTGCTGGGAGCGGTGCTCACGGTCGCCGCGGCCTCCGGCGAGAGCCTGCGCGGCGCCGCGCTGCTCGCGGTGTACGCGGCGGGCATGGCGGCGCCGCTGATGCTGCTCGCCGCCCTCTGGCAACGGTACGACCTGGGCCGCCGGCGCTGGCTCCGCGGCCGCGGCCTGCGCCTGGGCCGGCTCCGTCTGCACACCACGTCGCTGCTGTCGGGCCTGGTCTTCGCCGGGCTCGGCGTCCTGTTCCTGCTCTCGGACGGCACCCGCGCCCTCGCCGTCCCGCTCCCGGACGACTGGGAGGCGGGGCTCCAGTCGGCGGCGCTCGGGAGCGACCTGCCCGACCTGCTCGTGGTCGCGGCGGCGGGGCTCGCGCTGGTGGGCGTCACGACCTGGCGCCTGACCCGCCGTCCGGAGAGGTAACAGTGGACCACGTCGCCGCGGGCCGGCCCTCGTCGGGCAGGTCGACGCGGAAGCGGGGCAGGGCGTCGGGGTAGTTCTCCCTGATGTAGGTGACCAGGTGCTCGCGCACGTCGCATTTGAGGTCCCAGGCCGAGGGCGAGTCGGCGGCGCTCATCAGTGCCCGCAGCTCGATCAGCCCGTTCTTCTGCACGTCGGTGACCTGGAGGGTCCAGTCCTTCTGGTCCCACAGTGGGTTGCCCTGGATGTACCTGTGCAGCTCGTCGCGGAGCTTGGCGACCGGCACCGACCAGTCGACGCGCAGGTAGACCACGGCGACGACCTGGCTGCCGTGCTTGGTCCAGTTCTCGAACGGGTTCTGCGTGAAGTAGGAGACGGGCAGGACGAGGCGGCGCTCGTCCCACAGGCGCAGCACGACGTAGGTGAGCGTGAGCTCCTCGATCCTGCCCCACTCGTTGTTGACGACGACCACGTCATCAAGGCGCAGCGCGTCGCTGAAGGCGAGCTGGAGCCCCGCCAGCATGTTGCCGAGGGTCGGCTGGGCGGCGATGCCGACGACCGCGCCCGCGATGCCGGCCGAGGCGAGCAGCCCGGCGCCCAGCGCCCGGACCTGCGGGAAGGAGAAGAGCATCGCGCCCAGCGCGATCACGATGATGACCGCGGCGGCGACACGGCGGACCAGCCCGATCTGGGTCCTGATCCGCCGTGCCCTGCGGTTGCCCTCCCCCTGGACCAGCACCAGCCGGTCCAGGACGACGTCGGTCAGCGCGTAGCTGGCCTGGACGATCAGCCACGTCACGCTGGCGATGGTGAGCAGCCCGAGCACCTGGTCGACGGTGCCGCCGAGGCTGCGGTCCTGCTGCGTGTCGCCGAACATGCCGGGCCCGAACACCACGTTGAACGCCGCCACGGCGGCCACCGCGAAGGCGGGCCAGGTGCAGTGCTCCACGAGGTGTCGCGCGAGCGCCCATTTGAGCCCGGCCCTCGACAGGATCCGGCGGGCCACCTCCACCACCAGGATCGCGCCGATCACCGAGACGATGAGGATGGGCCAGTCGGACGGCGACTGCACTGTCATACCCCCAATGTCTTAGAAGGTTTCGTCAAACGTCACATTGCCCTCTACTGCTACCTGATAAGCAGAAACACGACGTTCAAAGAAGTTGGCCAACTCCTGGACGTCCTGCAACTCCATGAACGCGAACGGGTTGGCCGTACCGTACCTCCTGGCCAGGCCCAGTCGGGCCAGCCGCTGGTCGGCGACGTATTCGAGATATTCACGCATCTGGTCGACGCTCATGCCCGGCATGCCGTCGCCGCACAGGTCGCGGGCGAAGGCCAGTTCGGCTGCGACGGCTTCCTCGATCATGCTGGTCACCTGCTCGCCCAGCTTGTCGTCGAACAGCTCGGGCTCCTCGGCCCTGACCGTGTCGACCACGCTGAAGGCGAACTCCATGTGCATGGACTCGTCGCGGAACACCCAGTTCGTGCCGGTGGCCAGGCCGCCGAGCAGCCCGCGAGAGCGGAACCAGTAAACGTAGGCGAACGCGCCGTAGAAGAAGAGTCCCTCGATGCAGGCGGCGAAGCAGATCAGGTTGAGCAGGAACTGTCTGCGCTGCTCAACGGTCTCCAGGCGCTGGAGTCCGTTGATCGAGTCGATCCACTTGAAGCAGAACTCCGCCTTGTCGCGGATCGACGGGATGTGGTCGATCGCGGCGAACGCCATGACCCGCTCGTCCGGGTCCGGCAGGTACGTGTCGAGCAGCGTCAGGTAGAACTGCACGTGCACGGCCTCCTCGAACAGCTGCCTGCTCAGGTAGAGGCGCGCTTCGGGGGCGTTGACGTGCTGGTAGAGGTTGAGCACCAGGTTGTTGGCGACGATCGAGTCTCCGGTGGCGAAGAAGGCCACCAGGCGGTTGATCAGGTGGCGTTCCTGCGGCGTCATCTTCGCCAGGTCGGCGAGGTCGCTGTGCAGGTCCACCTCCTCCACCGTCCAGGTGTTGCGGATGGCGGCCCGGTAACGCTCGTAGAAGTCGGGGTAGCGCATGGGCCGTAGGGTCAGGTCCATCCCAGGGTCGAGCAGCATGTTTCGTCGTCTCTCTCTTCGGTGTGGCGGCTACTGGGGGCCGGCTACTGGCAGGCTTCGCAGACCTCTGGGTTCTCCAGCGAGCAGGCGATGACGGACTCCAGCGGCTCGGCGGGGGCCGGGACGGACTGGACCGTGGTCTGGGCGATCCGGGTGGCCGGACGGGAGCGCAGGTAGTAGGTGGTCTTCAGGCCCCGCTTCCAGGCGTAGGCGTACATCGAGGAGAGCTTGCCGATGGTGGGGCTGGCCATGAACAGGTTGAGCGACTGCGACTGGTCGATGTACGGCTGCCTGGACGCCGCCAGGTCGATGAGCGCCTTCTGCGGCAGTTCCCAGGCCGTGCGGTAGAGCGCCTTGAGGTCGCCGGGAATGTCGGGGATGTCCTGGACCGAGCCGTCGGCCCGCTTGATGGCGTCGCGCATCTGCTGCGTCCACAGCCCGCGCGCCTGGAGGTCGGCGACCAGGTAGCGGTTGACCTGGAGGAACTCACCCGACAGGGTCTCGCGCTTGAACACGTTGGACACCTGCGGCTCGATGCACTCGTAGCAACCCGCGATGGAGGCGATGGTGGCCGTCGGCGCGATGGCGACCATCAGCGAGTTGCGCAGGCCGTTGGCGGCGATCTTCTCGCGCAGGGCCTCCCACCGTTCGCCGGTTCCCGCCGCGTAGTGGTCGGGGTGCAGGACGCCGAGCGCCGCGCGGGTGTCGGCGTACGACGCGTGCCTGCCCCGCTCGACGGCCAGGTCGGCGGACGTGTCGTAGGCCGCCAGCGCGATCTCCTCGGCGATGCGGGTGGACAGCTCCAGCGCCTCGGGCGAGTCGAACGGCAGCCTGAGCGTGAACAGCACGTCGGCCAGGCCCATCACGCCGAGGCCGATCGGACGCCAGCGCAGGTTGGCGGCCTGCGCCTCGGGGGTCGGGTAGAAGCCCAGGTCGATGGTCCTGTCGAGGAAGCGCACGGCGGTCCTGACGGTCCGGCCGAGCCGCCCCCAGTCGAGGCCGTCAGAGGTGACGTGCGCGGCGAGGTTGATCGAGCCCAGGTTGCAGACGGCCGTCTCGCCGTCGCTGGTGACCTCCAGGATCTCCGTGCACAGGTTCGACAGGTGGATGACGTTCTCGGGGCGGGCGGTCTGGTTCGAGGTACGGTTGGCCGCGTCCTTGAAGGTCATCCAGCCGTTGCCGGTCTGGGCCAGCGTGCGCATCATCCGGCCGTACAGCGTCCGGGCGGGAATCCGGCGGGTGAACCGGCCCTGGGCCTCGTACGCCCGGTACGCCTGGGTGAAGGCGTCGCCGTACAGGTCGGTGAGGTCCGGCACGTCCTTGGGGTCGAACAGCGACCAGACCTCGTCGGCCTCCACCCTGCGCATGAACTCGTCGGGCACCCAGTTGGCCAGGTTCAGGTTGTGGGTGCGGCGGGCGTCCTCACCGGTGTTGTCGCGCAGCTCCAGGAACTCCTCGATGTCGGCGTGCCAGGTCTCCAGGTACACGCAGGCCGCACCCTTGCGCCGGCCGCCCTGGTTGACCGCCGCGACCGACGAGTCGAGCGTGCGCAGCCATGGGACGATGCCGTTCGAATGCCCGTTGGTGCCCCTGATCAGCGAGCCGCGCGAGCGCACCCGCGTCCACGAGATGCCGATGCCGCCGGCGTACTTCGACAGCCGCGCCACCTGCCCGTACCTCTCGTAGATCGCCTCCAGCTCGTCCCTCGGGGAGTCGAGCAGGAAGCACGACGACAGCTGGGGCCTGCGCGCGCCCGAGTTGAACAGCGTCGGCGAGCTGGGCAGGTACGACAGCGTCGACATCAGCGCATACAGCTCGGCCGCCTCCGCGACCGACTCCGACAGCCCGCACGCCACCCGCAGGAAGAAGTGCTGCGGCCGTTCCAGCACCGCCCGCGTGCGCGGGTGCCGCAGCAGGTAGCGGTCGTAGACGGTACGCAGGCCGAAGTACTCGAACCGCGCGTCGGCCTCGTCGGAGACCAGCGCGTCCAGCTCGGGGGCGTGGGCGGCGACGAACTCCGCCAGCGCGTCCTGGACCAGCCCGGCCGCGTGCGTGGCGGCGACCGACTCGGAGAAGGTCCGCACCCCGTGGCCGGCCGCCTCGTCGGCGATCTCCTCGGCCAGCAGGCGGGCGGCGACCCGGGAGTTGGCCGGGTCGGCGATCACCCGCGCGGCGGCCTCCTCGATGGCCAGCCTGCGGTCGCCCTCAACGATCTGCGTCACGTGCTCTCTCCTCGCGAGCTCATCCTCGTGAGGGCACGCGAGAGCGCGGCACGGCATGCGGCCGCGACGCCCCCGGGCCCTCCCTCGAGGCCCTGGACCGTTCAGCCGGGACAGGCCCGGCGCCGCTGGCAGGTCTTCGGGCTCGCGGGCAGGCCAAGGAGGCGCCTACTGGCCGTCGCTTCCCGGATCGCTCCAGTGCTTGTGACGGCGGTCGTTCCCGCTCACCGCTGCGGGGCAGCCCCGGAATCACACCGGGTTCCCTTTTGCTCCGCCCCTTGGGGCGAACCAGCGACGAGCAGGATCCTACATCTAGTGGCCGTTCCCGCAACTGCCCCAGCATGTTGTGCCGGGCGTGTCGAGCAGGCCGAGGTCGCGAAGCACCGCCCTGGTGCGGTCGATCTCGGACGTGAGCCACTTCTCAAAGTCGTCGCCGCTGAGCGGGATCGGGTTCCAGCCGCCGGCGCGGCACGCGTCCTGCCACGCCCGGGAGCCGCAGACGTCGTCGCACATCTGGATGGCGGCGGCGCGACTGTCGTCCGACATGCTGTCGGGGCCGACGGCGGCGCACCAGTCGGCGAAGTCCACCCGGACCCCCTGCTCCAGCAGCGTCGGCGCGTCCAGGCCCGCGGCCCGCTGGGCGGAGGAGACGGCGAGCACCCTGACCTGGCGCCCGTCGATACTGGGACGCCAGTCGGCCAGGGCCCCGGCGGCGGCCGTGGCCTTGCCGCCGAGCAGCGCCGTCGCGGCCCCCGCGCTGTTGCGGTAGCCGGTGTAGTCGATCCTGCGGGCGTCGGCGCCCAGCCCCTTGGCGATCAGCCCGAAGAGCAGGTGGTCGGGCCCGCCCTGGCGGCCTCCGGCGAGCTTCGTCTGGTCAGGCTGGGCGACCAGGTAGGCGCCGAACTCGTCGAAGTTCCTGAAGCGGGAGGTGCCGGGCACGACCACGACCTCGACGTCGCCGGTGAGCCTGGCCAGCGGGGTCGCGGTGTCGAGCAGGGACAGGCCGTTGTTCATGTCGGCGGCGGCCAGGGCGGGCAGGCCCGTGACGGTGACCTTGGTGACCGGCGTCTGGGACGTGACGGCGTACCCGGACTCGCGGGCGCACCTGACGAGGGTCGCGGCGACCCGGGCCCAGCGGTCGCCGCCCGCTCCGATGGCGAACCGGCCGCGGGTTCGCCAGGGGCCCACCGTGCCGGTGGCCGCGTACTCGGTGCCGCAGCCCGCAAGGAGCGCGGCGCCCAATCCGAGTGCGAAGAACCGTCGACGGCGCATGGCGTCCCACCCCCGAACCTCGCGATATCCCCCATTACTAGAAGTTATTGACAGTAAACGCGTTGCTACACATCAAGGGCGTTGTGGGATGCGTCCGCGAAATCTCGCGAAATTTGGGGCTATTGGGGTTTTGCGGCCTTTTGTGCGACGCCTACGAGGAGGCACGACGCCGGGGACGGGCTGCCGACAAGCCTGGGCCGGTCCGGACGCCAGTCCGCCGCCTGCACCAAACCTGGTGAAACCAGGGTGAAGTCCCCGAAGAACTCCCGGATCTCCTGCGGGGTCCTGTCGGTGCCGCCCGCCCCCCGGTGGACCCCCAGCGTTCCGGGGCCCTGGGCGCGTACCAGCGAGGTGGCGTGTGTGACCACGAGGTGGCTGCCGGGCGCGAGCGCGTCACGGAGCCTGGCCACCATCGCGTGCGGCTCGTCGTCGTCCAGCACGAAGTGCAGCACTGACACCAGCAGCAGCCCCACCGGCTGCGACAGGTCGAGGAAGTCGGCGGCCCTGCCCAGCACGTCGTCGGTGTCGAGCAGGTCGGCCTGGAGCATCACGGCGCCGTCGTCGGCCTGCAGCAGCGCGCGGCCGTGCGCGGCGGCCACCGGGTCGCGCTCGACGTAGACGACCCTGGAGCCGAGCGCGACCTCGTGCGCGTTGCCCTGGGTCGGCAGCCCACCGCCCAGGTGCAGGAACTGCCGGATTCCCGTGCCGGTGAGGTAGCGCACCGCGCGCTGGAGGAAGGCCCGGTTGGCGCGTGCCACCGGGACCGCCTCCGGAAGCAGCTCGGCCAGCGTGTCGATGGCTTCGCGGTCGATGGCGAAGTTGTTCTCGCCGCCGAGCAGGTAGTCGTACATCCGGGCGAGGTTCGGTGTGTGAGAGTCGAACTCCGGCACATCGCGATCTTAGATCGTTCAGGCCCCGTTAACACGAGCTACGTTCCGATTGTGGCCGTTTTGGTGAGCTTCCCGCTCCCGGGCCGCAGCTGATCCGCTATTCGACCGTGACGCTCTTGGCCAGGTTGCGGGGCTTGTCGACGTCCCGGCCGAGCGCGACGGCGGCGTGGTAGGCCAGGAGCTGGAGCGGGATCGTCAGCAGGATCGGGTCCAGCTCGATCTCGTTCTTCGGCACCACGATGACGTCGTCGGCCAGCTTGGCGTCGGGCTCGCGGTGACCGACCATGAGCACCTGGCCGCCACGGGCGCGGATCTCGCCGAGCGTGGTGAGGTTCTTGTCGAGCAGCTCGTCGTCGGGGACGATCGCGACCGTCGGCATCTCCGGGCCGATCAGCGCGAGCGGGCCGTGCTTCAGCTCGCTCGCCGGGTACGCCTCCGCATGGACGTAGGAGATCTCCTTGAGCTTCTGCGCCCCCTCGCGGGCCACCGGGTAGCCGCGGACCCTGCCGACGAACATCATGCTGGGGTTCTTGGCGTACTTCTGCGCCAGCTCGGCGATCTTGTCGCTCTGCGCGAGGATCTCCTCGATCTGGCCGGGCAGCCTGCGCAGGCCCTCGCAGATGCGGCGGCCGTCGGCGGGCGACAGGTCGTGCACCCGGCCGAAGTGCAGCGCCAGCAGCACGAAGGCCAGCGAGGTCGAGGTGAACGCCTTGGTCGAGGCGACCGACACCTCAGGGCCCGCGTGCAGGTAGACGCCGCCGTCGACCTCGCGGGCGATCGCGCTGCCGACCGCGTTGACGATGCCGATCACCCGGCCGCCCTTGCGCTTGAGCTCCTGCACGGCGGCCAGCGTGTCGTAGGTCTCGCCTGACTGGCTGATCGCGACGTAGAGCGTGTCGGGGTCCACGACCGGGTTGCGGTAGCGGAACTCGCTGGCGGGCTCGGCGTCGGCCGGGATGCGGGCCAGCTCCTCGATGAGCTGGGCGCCGATCTGGCCCGAGTAGTAGGCCGAGCCGCAGCCGATGATCTTCACGCGGCGGAAGGAGCGGGTCTCGCGGGCGTCCATGTTGAGGCCGCCCAGGTGAGCGATGTGGAAGCGCTCGTCCAGGCGTCCGCGCATGGTGCGGGCCACCGTGTCGGGCTGCTCGGAGATCTCCTTGAGCAGGTAGTGCTCGTAGCCGCCGGTGTCGTAGTGGCCGGCGTCCCAGTCGACCGTGAGCGGCTCCTTGGCGGTCTCGCGGGCGTCGCTGGCGAAGGTGTGGAAGCCGTCGGCCTTGAGCACGGCCAGCTCGCCGTCCTCCAGGTGGACGACCTGCCGGGTGTAGCGGACCAGCGCGGCCACGTCCGAGGCGGCGAACATCTCCTTCTCGCCGATGCCGAGCACGATGGGGCTGCCGTTGCGCGCCACGACCACCTCGCCGGGCCGCTCGGCGTCGATCACCGCGATGCCGTACGTCCCGACGACGCTCTTGAGCGCCTTCCTGACCGCCTCCTCCAGGGAGTCGTTCTCGCGGGCGGTGCGCGCGATCAGGTGCGAGAGCACCTCGGTGTCGGTCTCGGAGGCGAACTCCACCCCGTCGGCCACCAGCTTGGCGCGCAGCTCGTCGGCGTTCTCGATGATGCCGTTGTGGACGACCGCGATGCGCTCGTCGGTCGACAGGTGGGGATGCGCGTTGACGTCACTGGGCACGCCGTGGGTGGCCCACCGGGTGTGGCCGATGCCGAGGCCGCCCTTGAACCGGGCGGGCACGACCTTGGCCAGATCGGCCACCCTGCCCTTGACCTTGCGGACCTTGAGCCCCTTGTTCGACACCACGACCCCGGCCGAGTCGTAGCCCCGGTACTCCAGCCGCTGCAGCCCCTCCAGCAGGATGGGCGCCGCGTCCTTGGGCCCCACGTAGGCGACGATTCCGCACATCCAAGCTCTCCTCTATCCGTAGATAATCCGGCGCAGTTGGCGCAGGGACAGCTCGGGAGCCGCCACCCTGCGCCCGCGCAGTTCGGCGGCGACCCTGGGGAAGATCTCGTCGTTGGTGAAGCCTTGCGACTTCAGCTCGCCGTGGCGCCGCCGTACGAACTCCTCGGCCGACTCCGAGAAGTACGACAGCACGTCGGCCACCACGCGCGCCGCCTCCCCCGGGCCGAGACCGCTGGTCCGGCCGAGGTGGGCGATGAGGTCCTCGTAGGGGTTCCGTGCCGTGGACACAGACGAGGACACTACGCATGTCGAAGAAGACACGCCAACATCCTGCCCGAAATCGGGCAGGAACAGCCTCTAGAGGACGCTCATACGTCCCCAATCTTTGCCCAAGCGTCGGCAAGCGAATGCCCGCAGCCTGTGAGCACCGTCGCGGACCCCGCCGTCCCCGTGAACCGCGGCATGGCCGTCACCCGGCAGTCGGGCGAGATCGGCGCGACGGCCATCGCCGCGCCCCGGATCGACCGGCTGCTCCGTGATCGGATTCGCGATGTCCGAGGTCAACGGCCGCTTCACGGCGGGCGTCCAGCGGCTACGGGCACACCGGCCGCCCCGCGCGCCG
>NZ_JBEXUP010000226.1:0-10546 GCF_040614375.1 Nonomuraea sp. NPDC005983 | reverse complement strand
CGGCGCGCCGAGCCCGGGGCTCGGCTGCGCACCGCCGTAGTCGGCGGCGCGGCGCTGCCCGCCGGGGCGCGGGAGCGGGCGGCGGGGCTGCGGATCGTGTCCTACTACGGCGCGACCGAGCTGTCCTTCGTCGCCGCCGACCCCGACGGGGCCGGGCTGCGCCCCTTCCCCGGTGTGGACGTCCAGGTCAGGGCCGCGCCGGGGCAGCGGCTCGGCGAGGTCTGGGTGCGCTCGCCCTGGCAGGCGGAGGGCTACCTGGGCGGCGCCCCCGGCCCGCTCCGCACGGACGCCGACGGCTGGATGAGCGTCGGCGACGTGGCGGAGCCGTACCGGCCCGGCGAGGTGTTGCGGCTGCGCGGCCGTGGCGGCGGCGCGATCCAGACCGGCGGCGCGACCGTCGTGCCGGAGGACGTCGAGGAGGTGCTCAGGAGCGTGCCCGGGATGAGCGACATCGTGGTGGTGGGCTCACCGCACCCGCAGCTCGGCTCGGTGGTGACGGCGATCCTGGAGGTCGGCACGGAGGGGCCGCCGCCGCGGTCGCTGCTGGAGGCGGTCGCCCGTGCGGGGCTGGACAAGGCCCAGCGGCCCCGGCGCTGGTACGGCGTCGAGAGCCTGCCCCGCACCCCGGCGGGGAAGCCGGCCAGGGGGCTGGTCGCCGCCCGTCTGGCCAGCGGCGACCCTGACATCCACCGGATAACCTGACATGCGTGATGAACCGGTCATTGTGGCCGCCCGCCGGACGCCGATCGGCACCGCAGGGCACGCCTTCAAGACGGTGACGGTCGACCAGCTGGCGGCGCCCGTCATCGGCGCGCTCGCCGCGGACGTGCCGATCCCGGTCGAGGACGTGATCCTGGGCAACTGCATGGGCCCGGGAGGGAACGTCGCCCGGGTCTCCGCGCTGGCCGCCGGGCTGGGGCACGGCGTCCCCGGCGTCACGATCGACAGGCAGTGCGGCAGCGGGCTCGCCGCGATCCTCCTGGCGGGCCAGGCGGTGCGCGCCGGAGCGGCGGACGCCGTCATCGCCGGTGGCGCGGAGAGCGCCTCCACCGCCCCGCTGCGCGCCCACCGGGACGAGCCGTCCATCCCGTACGCGCGGGCGCCCTTCGCCCCGGCCGGGCACCCCGACCCCGACATGGGCGAGGCCGCCGAGGCGCTCGCCGCCGCCCGCGCGGTGAGCCGTGAGCGGCAGGACGCCTACGCCTGTGACAGCCACGCCAAGGCACTGGCCGCGCGCGAGGCGGGCCGGTTCGAGCAGGAGATCGTCCCCGTCGGGGGCCGGGCGGACGACCAGCGGCCCCGGCCCGTGCGGATGGCGTCGCTGTCGCGGCTGCCCGCGGCGTTCGTCCAGGGAGGATCGGTGACCGCAGGCAACTCGTCGCCGATCAGCGACGGCGCGGCGGCCGTGATGGTGGTGCCCGAGCGGGTACGGGCGGCGTCCGGGCTGGCGGGGATGCGGTTGCGGGCCGGCGCGGTCGTCGGCTGCGATCCCGCGCTGCCCGGATGGGGGCCGGTGCCCGCCGTCCGCCGACTGCTGGAGCGCGCCGGGGTGGAACTGCAGCAGGTGGCGGCGGTGGAGATCGTGGAGGCGTTCGCCGCGCAGGCCCTCGCGGTCACCGACGCGCTCGGCCTCGACCCCCTCGGCGCCGACAGAGACCGCGTCTGCGCCGGCGGCGGCGCGCTCGCCCTCGGGCACCCGTGGGGCGCGAGCGGCGCCGTCGTGGTGACACGGCTGTTCAGCAGGCTCGTCCGATCAGGCGCGCCGTCGGGAACGCTCGGCCTGGCGACGGCCGCGGTCGGCGGCGGCCTCGGCGTCGCCGCCCTGTTCGAGGTGGTGTGAGTGATCGAACTGTCTGACGTGCACGTCCGGCTCGGCGAGCGGGACGTGCTGCGCGGCATCACCGCGACGCTCGCCGAGCGCCGGATCGGCGTGGTCGGGGCCAACGGCTCCGGCAAGAGCACGCTGGCCAGGCTGATCAACGGGCTGGCGCTGCCCACCTCCGGGCGCGTGACCGTCCAGGGGCTCGACACCCGCCGTGACGCCGCCGCGATCAGGCGCGGCGTCGGGTTCCTCTTCACCGACCCCGACGCGCAGATCGTGATGCCGACAGTGGCCGAGGACGTCGCGTTCTCCCTGCGCCGCAAGCGGCTGCCGGGCGAGGAGGTGGAGCGCCGGGTCCGGTCCGTGCTGGCCAGGTACGGCCTGGACGGCCACGCCGACCACCCCGCCCACCATCTGTCGGGCGGCCAGAAGCAACTCCTGGCCCTGTGCTCGGTGCTGGTGCTCGAACCCGAGATCCTCGTCATGGACGAACCCACCACGCTGCTCGATCTGCGCCACTCCCGCCAGGTCGCCGCGGCCGTCCGCGACCTGCCGCAGCAGGTGGTCGTCGTCACCCACGACCTCGGCCTGCTCGCGGACTTCGACCGCGTCCTCGTCCTCGACCAGGGCCGCGTCGTCGCCGACGGCGAGCCTGGCCGGGCGGTCGAGCACTACCGGAAACTGATGGCATGAACGCGCTCACCGGGGCCTACGTCCAGGGCGAGTCGGTCCTCCATCGCCTGCCTGCGGGCGCCAAGCTGCTCGGGCTCGCCGCCTGCTGCACGGTGCTCGTTCTGCTGCGCTCGCCCGTGGCGATGGGGGCCGCCCTGGTCGTCGTGGCGTCGCTGTTCGCCGTCTCCCGGGTGGGGGCGGCGGCGGCCTGGGCGCAGATCCGCCCGGTGCGCTGGTTCGCGGTGGCGCTGTTCGCCATGCAGGCGGTGTTCGTGGACCTGCCCTCGGCGGCGACGTCCACGCTCCGGATCGTCCTCGCCGTCGCCCTGGCCGGGCTGGTCACGCTCACGACGCGGACCAGCGCCATGATGGCGTGCCTGGAACGCTGCCTCGCCCCCGCCCGGTTCGTCGGGCTTGACCCGTTCCGGCTCTCCCTGCTGCTCTCGCTCACCATCCGCAGCGTCCCCGTCGTCGCCGCGCTCGCCACCCGGGTGCGGGAGGCGCAGCGGGCCAGGGGCGTCGAGTGGAGCGTGCGGGCCTTCGCCGTCCCGCTGGTGGTGAGCACGCTCAGGCACGCGGACGCGCTCGGCGAAGCCCTCAGCGCCCGCGGCCTGGACGACTGACGGCCCGAATCCTGCCAATGGGCGCGCAGCGCGCGTGCCCCAGGCCGTCCGGCCGGACGTTGGTGGCCTGCGTCGGTCGTACTCTGGCGGTCATCCCAACGGATGACGGAGAACGTCCTGGGGAAGGATGACCGTCGTCGCCCGCGCGGTCACTGTGGGGTTATGACTCGACTAGCCTGGACGGCCGCCGCGCTGGCCGCGGTCGTCCTGCTCGCCTCATGCGGCACGGCGCCACCGGCGAAGACGGCCGGCCACAGCGGACACGTGGCGCGAGCCGCGCCGGTCGCCGCCCCGCTGCGTGACGGTGAGCGGTTCGCGTCCCTGAAGATGGCGGAGCCGTACACGCCCAGCCCGCCCAACGGCGGCACCGACGACTACCGGTGCTTCATGATCGACCCCAAGCTGACCAGCGAGGCGTTCCTGACCGGCGCGCAGTTCGAGCCGCAGAACAGCGCCATCGTGCACCACGCGATCTTCTTCAGGCTCAGCCCTGAGCAGGCCGCCGCCGCGCGCAAGCTCGACGCCTCCACCCCTGGCCAGGGCTGGACGTGCTTCGGCGACGCGGGCGTGGAGGACGCCTCCTGGGTCGCCCACTGGGCGCCCGGCACCAACGAGAAGCTGCTCGACCCGAAGTACGGCTACGCGATGCCGCCGGGCAGCCAGCTCGTCATGCAGATCCACTACAACACGCTCGGCGCCGACGGGCGGCCTGGCGCCGACCAGTCGGGCATCCGGCTGCGGCTCACCGACAAGAAGCTGGAGCCGCTGGCGACCGAGCTGTTCCCGGCGCCGGTGGAGCTGCCGTGCACGCCGCAGGAGTCGGGCCCGCTGTGCGACCGCGCCGCCGCCGTCGAGGACGTCGGCCGCCGGTTCGGGGAGGAGTCCAAGACCCAGGTGGCGCAGCTGGCGAAGTTCTGCGGCGCGCCCACTCCTGGCCCGACCCAGCACTGCGACCTGCCCGTCAGGGGCCCCGCCACGGTGCACGCCGTGGCCGGGCACATGCATCTGCTCGGACGGTCCATCAAGGTCGAGCTCAATCCCGGCACCCCGAAGGCGCAGACCCTGCTGGACGTCCCGAACTACGACTTCGACGACCAGGCGCTGCGGGTGCTGGCCAAGCCCGTCACGGTCGGGAAGGGGGACGTGGTGCGGGTGACCTGCACCCACGACGCGGGCCTGCGGGCGCAGGTGCCGCAGCTGAGCAAGCTCAAGCCGCGGTACGTCGTCTGGGGCGAGGGCACCAGCGACGAGATGTGCCTGGGCATCGCCATCATGTCGGCGGCCGAGTAGCGCTGTCGGTCAGGCCGCCGGTAGTCACCGGCGGCCTTGACAGATATTGACGGCTTCGCAGGCAGGAGTTACGTTCGTCTCAAAATCAAAAGGAAACTTTCCTAATAGTTTCCTTTTGGGCGACTCCCACCCCCCAACCGGATGTCGGAGCATCATGAGACAGAACCTCGGCAAGTTCCTCGCAGCAGTGGCGGCGTTACTCCTGCCACTCAGCGCGGCCGTCCTCGCCCCGCCCGGCGCGTACGGCGCGACCACCTCCGCCACCTCCGCCACCTCCACAGCCGCCGCCGCGGCGTGGGCGCCCTGGACCGCCTACACCGCGGGCACCCGGGTCACCTACAACGGCGTCGAGTACGAGTGCATTCAGAGCCACACCTCCCAGCCGGGCTGGGAGCCGCCGAACGTCCCCGCCCTGTGGAAGGTCGCGAGCGGCGGGGGCGGCGACACCACCGCTCCCTCCGTGCCGGGGAACCTGCGTTCGACCGGGGTGACGTCCAGCAGTGTGTCGCTGGCGTGGAACGCCTCGACGGACAACGTGGGTGTGACGGGTTACGACGTCTTCCGTGGTGGGACGTTGGTCACCACGGTGACGGGGACGAGTTACACCGACAGCGGGTTGTCGGCGAGCACGTCGTACACGTACGCGGTGCGCGCTCGTGACGCGGCGGGCAACGTCTCCGGCAACAGCAACTCGGTGACCGCCACCACGAGCGGCGGCGGTGGCGGCGACACGACGGCTCCCTCCGTGCCGGGGAACCTGCGTTCGACCGGGGTGACGTCCAGTAGCGTGTCGCTGGCGTGGAACGCCTCGACGGACAACGTGGGTGTGACGGGTTACGACGTCTTCCGTGGTGGGACGTTGGTCACCACGGTGACGGGGACGAGTTACACCGACAGCGGGTTGTCGGCGAGCACGTCGTACACGTACGCGGTGCGCGCTCGTGACGCGGCGGGCAACGTCTCCGGCAACAGCGGCTCGGTGACCGCCACCACGAGCGGCGGCGGTGGCGGAGGCGGCAACAAGGTCCTCGGCTACTTCGTGCAGTGGGGCGTCTACCAGCGCGGCTACCACGTCAAGAACATCGACACCAGCGGCTCGGCCGCCAAGCTGACCCACATCAACTACGCCTTCGGCAACGTCCAGAACGGGCAGTGCGCGATCGGCGACAGCTACGCCGACTACGACCGGTTCTACAGCGCGGCCGAGAGCGTCGACGGCGTCGCCGACACCTGGGACGCCGGGGCGCTGCGCGGCAGCTTCAACCAGCTCCGCAAGCTCAAGAAGAAGTACCCGAACCTGAAGGTGCTGTTCTCCTTCGGCGGCTGGACCTGGTCGGGAGGCTTCGGGCAGGCCGCGGCCAACCCGGCGGCCTTCGCCGACTCCTGCTACAAGCTGGTCGAGGACCCGCGCTGGGCGGACGTGTTCGACGGCATCGACATCGACTGGGAGTACCCGAACGCGTGCGGCCTGACCTGCGACACCAGCGGTCCGGCGGCGTTCAGGAACGTGATGTCGGCCCTGCGCTCCCGCTTCGGGTCCGGCAACCTGGTGACCGCCGCCATCACCGCCGACGGCACGTCCGGAGGCAAGATCGACGCGGCCGACTACGGCGGCGCCGCGCAGTACGTCGACTGGTACAACGTCATGACGTACGACTTCTTCGGCGCCTGGGCCGCGCAGGGGCCGACGGCGCCGCACTCGCCGCTCAACTCCTACAGCGGCATCCCGATCGCCGGTTTCTACTCTGACAACGCCATCCAGAAGCTCAAGAGCAAGGGCGTCCCGGCCGGCAAGCTGCTGCTCGGCATCGGCTTCTACGGGCGCGGCTGGACGGGCGTCACCCAGTCCGCTCCCGGCGGCACGGCGACGGGGGCGGCGCCCGGCACGTACGAGCAGGGCATCGAGGACTACAAGGTGCTCAAGACCCGCTGCCCCGCCACGGGCACGGTCGCGGGCACCGCGTACGCCTTCTGCGGCGGCCAGTGGTGGAGCTACGACACGCCGAGCACGATCGGCGGGAAGATGAGCTACTCGAAGAACCAGGGCCTCGGCGGCGCGTTCTTCTGGGAGCTGAGCGGCGACACCACCAACGGTGAGCTGATCAACGCGATGAAGAGCGGGCTGGGCTGACCTGGTCCGAGCGCCTGACGGCAGGGCGTGTCCCCTTCGAGGGGGGCACGCCCGTCGCCGCGAACGCCGATCCGCCCAGGCGGTGGCTCAGCGCGGTGGCTCAGCGCGGTGCCGTGCTGTGTCGGGGTGGCTCAGGTCGGCGGCGCGTTCAGGTGAGGTGGCGCAGGGCGGTGGCGATGGTGGCGATGCCCTGCTCGATGTCGGACGGCGCGTTCGCCGCGTAGCCCAGGACCAGGCCGGGCGGGCCGGGGCGCTGCCGGTGCCAGGAGAGCGGCTGGACCTTCACCCCCCGGAGCAGCGCCGCTTCCGCGAGGCCGGTGTCGGCGAAGTCGGCGGCGAAGGTGATCACGAGGTGCAGTCCCGCCGCCGCGCCGTGCACGACGGCGCCGGGCAGGTGGGCCCCGATGGCCGCGATCATCGCGTCGCGACGGCGGACGTGACGGCGGCGCAGGAAGCGCAGCTGACGTTCCAGCGCGCCCGACTCCATCAGCTCCGCCAGGACGAGCTGCGGCAGGGCGGCGTTGCCCAGGTCGGCGCTTCGCTTGGCCGACACGAGGGCGTCCCGGTACCGCTCCGGCGCGAGCAGCCAGCCCACCCGCAGGGCGGGGGCGAGCAGCTTCGACACGCTGCCCGCGTAGCAGACCCGCTCGGCCAGCAGCGACCGCAGGGCGGGAACCGGGGGACGGTCGTAGCGGTGCTCGGCGTCGTAGTCGTCCTCGATGATCAGGCCGCCCTCGTCGGCCCACCGCAGGAGCCCGCGCCGCCGGTCGCCGTCCAGCACGACGCCGGTCGGGAACTGGTGCGCCGGGGTGAGCATCACGGCCGGGACGCCCAGGGCCCGCAACGCGTCGACGCGCAGCCCGCGCGAGTCCACCGGGACGGGCGGGGTGTCGAGCTGCCAGCTCCGCAGGTGCTGCCGGGCCCCGAGCGATCCCGGGTCCTCCACGGCCACCTGGGTGATGCCGTCCTGCCGGAGCACCTGGGCGAGCAGCCCGAGCGCCTGGGCGACCCCGGCGACGATGACGATCTCCTCGGGGGCCGCGCTGATCCCCCGGTAGCGGGCCAGCCAGTGGGCGACGGCCAGGCGCAGGGCGGGCGTCCCGCGCGGGTCGCCGTACCCGAAGTCGGCGGGGGCGAGGCGGCCGAGGACCGCCCGCTCGGCCCGCAACCAGGCCGTTCGCGGGAACGCGGCGAGGTCCGGCATGCCGGGGGACAGGTCGATCCGCGCGGGCGCCTCCCGCAGCGCGTCGAACACGTCACCACCGGGATCAGCGAACAACCCCGCCGCCGTGATCGGACGGGAGGGGGGCCGGGCCGTCACGGGGGCGGCGACGACGGTGGTTCCGGCGCGGCCGCGGCCCGCTATCAGGCCGTCCTCCGCCAGGCGCTGGTAGGCCTCGGTGACCACGCCGCGTGAGACGCGCAGGTCCGCCGCCAGGGCGCGGGTGGCGGGGAGCTTGCTGCCCACCGGCAGGCGGCCGTCCGAGATCGCGAGCCGGAGCCGTGCCGCGAGCCAGCCGGCGCGGCCCCGCGCGGGCGCGTCGTCGATGTTCAGCTGCAGGAAGTCCGAGCCGGACGGTATGGACCTGTCATCCAGGGGCGTTTTGGTCCTACCCATCAGACCATTGTGGCGGCAGAGTGACAGCCGAGAACACTCCAGACAGGGAACCGCCGCATGTACTTCCAGCACTCGGCCGAGATCTGGTCAGCCCATCCAGAGCTCGTCGCCGGCGCCGTCCTCGCCAAGGGGATCACCGCCGACGCCTCCGTCGACCCGCAGGTGGCGAGGTTGTGCGCCATCGCCGAGGCCAGGCTGGCGTCGGGGTCGGAGGGTGAGTTCCCCGAGATCCAGGCGTGGCGGCGGGCCTTCTCGAGGATGGGCCTCAAACCCACCCAGTACCGGTGCGCCGCGGAGTCGTTGCTGCGGCGCTTCAGGAAGGAGCGCGCCCTCCCGCGCATCCACCCCCTGATCGACCTCTGCAACGCGATCTCGCTCGCCTACGCGACCCCGGTGGCGGTGTTCGACCTCGCCAGGATCTCGGGCGGCCTGGAGGTCAGGCACGCGAGCGGCGACGAGACCTACCTGACCTTCTCCGGCGACACGGAGCACCCCGACCCGGGCGAAGTGATCTTCGCCGACGCCGGGGGCCGGGCCCACGCCCGGCGGTGGAGCAACCGGCAGAGCGGCCACTCCGCCGTGCGCGACACGACGGCCGAGGTGCTGGTCGTCGCGGAGGCGATGCACCCCTCGGCGGCGGAGGACGTGCCGCAGCTCATGAGCGTGCTCGCCGGCGAACTGGCCGGCGTCTGGGGTGACGCGGGCGACACCGCGATCCTGACCCGGCCGTCGCCCCGGTTCGCGTGGTGACGAACGCGTGAAGCCGCCGTTCTCACGCGGTGATGGCACGTGAGGCGGCCGTTCGCACGCGGTGATGGCACGTGAGGCCGCCGTTCGCACGCGGTGATGGCGCATGGCCGCCGCCGGAGGTGGCCGCTGGACGTGGCCGGTCGTCTATATGATCGCGATCGCGGCACTGTCCAGCCTGGCGGCCAGCCGGCTGCGCTCGGGCGAACTTCGTCACGAGGCACTCGGGGGAGTGTCCGCAAAGGAGGCGATCCGATGAGTTTGTTCCTCGCCGAAGGCGACCCGGTCGCGCTCGCGCTGCGCGGCTTCGCCGAGGCCCACGCCGATCTCGTCGAGCTGAACGAGAACCCCGCCTTCCTGCGGGCCCGCGACCGCGACCCGAGGCGGGCGGTCGGGCTGGTGTCCGGCGGCGGGTCCGGGCACGAGCCGCTGCACGCCGGTTTCCTCGGACGCGGCATGCTCGACGCGGTGGCGCCCGGCCAGGTGTTCGCGTCACCGCACAACCGGCAGGTGCTGGAAGCCAGCCGGGCCGCCGCCGGCCCCGGCGGAGTGATCCACATCGTGAAGAACTACACGGGCGACCGGATCAACTTCGGCATCGCCGCCGAGCGGCTGCGGCACGAGGGCATCGAGGTCCGCCGGGTGCTGGTCGACGACGACCTGGCCACCGAGAGCGCGGAGACCGCGACCGGGCGTCGGGGCACCGGCGCGACCGTCATCGTGGAGAAGCTGCTCGGAGCCGCCGCCGACGAGGGGCTCGGGCTCGACGAGCTGGCCGCGCTCGGCGCCCGGTTCGCCGCCGCCTCGCGCAGCCTGGCGGTGGCCGCGCGGGCGCAGACCTCGCCGCAGACCGGCGAGCCCTCGTTCGAGCTGGGGCCCGACGAGCTGGAGTACGGCGTCGGCATCCATGGCGAGCGGGCCGCCAAGACGATCGCCAGGCCGCCCCTGGACGAGTTGGTCGGCCGGATGCTCGACGAGCTGGTGGCCGGCCTGCCGCCGGGCCCCGACGACGTGCTGGTCCTGGTCAATGGGCTGGGCGGCACCACGCTGCTGGAGCTGTACGGGGTCTTCGCCGAGGTGACGGCCGGGCTCGCGCGGCGCGGGCTGGACGTGCGGGGCTCGCTGGTGGGCACCTTCGTCCCCGCTCTCGACATGGCCGGCTTCTCGGTGACCCTCACCAGGCTCGACCCCGGCTGGCACCGGTGGTGGCGCGCTCCCGCCATCACCCCGGTCTTCCCGTACCGAAACTCCGACAAGCCCCAGGAGACGCCGTGACCGCCTCTCCCGTACTGCGCCGCTACGCCGCGGACGTCGCCGACGCGCACGCCGAGCTGACCCGGCTCGACCAGCTCACCGGCGACGGCGACTTCGGCGACAACCTGCGATCCGGGCTGCGCCGGGTGGTGGAGGAGCTGGACAGGTCGGGCACGTCCGGGCACGGCTTCGACGTGGCGGGCCGGGTGTTCCTCGACGACGTCGGCGGCACCAGCGGGCCGCTGTTCGGCCTGCTGTTCACGGAGCTGGCCACCGCCCTCGACGCCCCGCCCGACGCCGAAGCGGACGGCGGGCCCGGCGGCGAGTACGACGTGCGGCGCTGGGCGGAGGGCGCCGCGGCCGGGCTGGCGGCCATCCAGCGGGTCGGC
>NZ_JBEXUP010000225.1:0-10563 GCF_040614375.1 Nonomuraea sp. NPDC005983 | reverse complement strand
TGGTGCGTGATCCCCCGGGGGGGGGGGCGGGGGGGGTACCGCGCGGGTTCTTTCCACCGGCACGCCCCCCGCCGCGTGGTGCCGGGCACCCAGCGGTGGCACGAGCCGGCGGCCGCCGGGCTGGCCCGCGCGTTCATCGACTCGCGCGAGCTGAGCCGCCACGGGCTGTGGCTCGACCGCGAGGGCCGCTGGCACGAGGTGCGCCTGCTCAGGGCCGGGGTCGGCTTCCAGGGGAGCCTGCAGGGCGCGGTCGTGGCCGGACGCCGGTGCGCGCTCCCGTACGAGCTGACGGGCCGGGAGGTGGACGTGCTGACCCGGGTCGCGGCAGGCGACTCCAACCCGCAGATCGCCACCGCCCTGGTGCTGAGCGTCCGCACGGTGACGACCCATCTGGAGCACATCTTCGCCAAGCTGGGCTGCGACAGCCGCACCAGGCTCACCACCAAGGCCCTGGCGGAGGGCCTGTGCCGCCTCGATCTCTAGTACAGCTCCACCCGCCGCTGCGGCGGCACCCGGACGTGCAGCAGCTCGAACCAGACGGTCGTCCTCCCGTTGACGCGGCTGAACCCCCAGCGGTGGCTGAGCGCCTCGATCAGCGGCAGCCCCCGCCCGCTCGTCGCCTGCGCGCCGGCGTGGCACGCGCACGGCGGCCCGTCCGAGCCGCCGTCCTGCACCCGTACCCACACGACGTCCCTGGCGGCCCGCACGGACACGGTGAACGATCCGCCCGCGCCGGAGCGCGTGTGCAGGATCGCGTTGGTGGCCAGCTCGCTGGTCAGCAGCACGGCGTCGTCGTAGAGCGGGTGGTCGCGTCCGAGCGCGGTGGTGACCAGCCTTCTCGCCCTGGACACCTGGGACGGGTTCCCCGGCAGCCGGACGACGAGATCATGGGAGCCGGGCTCGTCAGCCCCTTCGACACTGTGAAAGTCCGGCGGTGCCACGGCGTCCTCCCCGATGTGCGGCGACGTCATGAGACGCGCCACACCGGGCCGGGAGATTATCGCGAAAAGGTAGGAATGTTCTTGCCCATGGTCGGCTGCGCACCCGCGACGGCCGACCGAGTACGCTGCGATCGACGAGTCGACTAGGAGGGGTGCCCGCCTGTGAGGGAGCGCAGCAAGCCGAGCGCCCTGCTCGCGCGGCCGGTGGAGGAGGTCGCGTGAGCAGCCTGGAGGCCGTCTGGGTGCGGCCGTTCGACGAGCCGGGGGCGGCCGTCGTCACCGGGGTCTTCGACATCCTGCACGTGGGTCACGTGCGCTATCTCGGCGCGGTCGCGGCCCGCGGGCTGCCGCTGGTGATCGGGGTGGAGGACGACCCGCGGGTGCGCGCGTGGAAGGGGCAGAGCCGCCCGTTCAACCCGGCGGCGGAGCGGGCCGAGGTGCTGGCCGCGCTCCGCTTCGTGACCGGCGTGTTCGTCGTCACGGGCCCGCCCGAGGCGCACGGCCCTGAGGACTACATCGACCTGCTCGCCCCGATGCGTCCCGGCGCGCTCGCGCACACCGCTGGCGACCCGCACGCCGGTGGGCGCTGCGCCGCCGCCGCGCTGCTGGGGGCCGAATGCTGGGAGCTGGAGGCCATCCCCGACCGTTCGACTACCCGTATCGTCAATGCGGCGGGCAAGGGCTGAGCGCTACGGTGATTCGCATGCAGCGCGCTTGCGTCACAACGACGCCGGGCTCCGTCCCGGCGCGCTGACTCCATGCTTCCCGGGCGAACGCCCGGGAGCTGGTCGTTCGCCCCTTCCTGAAGGGGTTTCGCTCACGCTACAGCCAGTCCTTCTTCTTGAAGACGGCGTAGAGGCCGACCGAGGTGAGGGCCACGGCGATCACGGACATCCAGAACCCCCACGGCTGGCCCGCGCCCGGGTACGGGACGTTCTGCCCGTAGAAGCCGGTGATCGCCGTGGGCACCGCGATGATCGCCGCCCAGCTGGTGACCCGCTTCATGATCTCGTTCAGCCGGAAACCCTGCTGCGACAGGCGGGTCTCGCGCACGTTGGCCAGCAGGTCGCGCAGGGAGTCGGTCCATTCGCTCACGCGCAGCGCGTGGTCGTAGACGTCCTGGTAGTACGGCCTCATCTCGGCGGCGGGGACGAGGACCTGGTCGCGGCGGAGCAGCGTGCCGATCACCTCGCGCATCGGCATGGTGATCTTGCGGAACCTGGTCATGTTCTTGCGCAGCCTGTACATGGTGCGCTGCATCTCCCTGCCGTCGACGGGCTCCTCGCCGAACAGCGCCTCCTCCAGCGCCTCGGCCTTGCCGTCGAGATCCTGGACGAGGTCGAAGTGCCCGTCGACCACGCAGTCGAGCAGGCCGTGCAGCAGGAACGCCACCCCGTGGCCCGCCAGGCGGGAGGCGGAGTCCCAGCGCCTGGTCACCTCGCCGATGTCGAAGTGCGCGTTCTCCCTGACGGTGACCAGCGCGTTGCTGGTGACGAAGACGTTGATCTCGACGGGGTCGAGCACGTCCCCGTCGAAGTGCACCCCGTACACCGTGATGAACAGATGGTTGTCGTAGACGTCCAGCTTCGGGCGCTGGTGGTCGGTGACCACGTCCTCGACGGCCAGCTCGTGCAGGCCGAGTTCCTCCCCGATGACGGCGAGCTCGTCCAGGGTGGGCGAGCACAGGTCGAACCAGACGGTGTTCTCGGGGTCGGCGACGTGGTCGGAGACGTCCTCGATGGGGAATCCTTCCTTCTCGAGGACGCCGTTCCTGTAGAGACGGGTATGCACCTAGACGAGTTTGGCAAAGCGCAGCGCGTTCCGCACGGCCGCTCCCCCGACGTCGTTGTTGAAGTAGACGAACGTGTCGCTCCATCCGGCGTCCCGCACCCGCTTGCCCCAGGTGCGCAGCGACGCCTCACCGTACGAGGGCCTGGGCCAGGCGCGTCCCTCGTGCAGGCGTACGTACCCCCAGCGGGCGGTGCACCAGAACGGGTTCTGCGGCCTGCCGCCGCGATCGGCCCAGCACAGCGCGGCGCCGCGCGTCTCGAGCACCTGCCGCACCTCGTCGGTCCACCAGGACACGTGCCGGGGCTCCACGGCCACGCGCACGCCGTCGGGGAAGCAGCCCAGGCAGCGGTCGAGCCGCTCGGCGTCCACGTGCAGGGTCGGCGGCAGCTGCAGCAGGATCGGCCCGAGCTTCTCCTTCAGCCCGGCCACGGCGCGCATCAGCCGCTCCACGGGCTCCTCGGGGTCGGCGAGCCGCTTGATGTGGCTGAGGTAGCGGCTGGCCTTGACGGCCATGACGAACCCGTCGGGGGTGCGCTCGCGCCACTCGGCGAACAGCTCCGGTGAGGGCAGCCGGTAGAACGCGTTGTTGCTCTCCACCGTCGGGAACGTCTGGCTGTAGGTCTGCAGCCAGAGCCGCTGCGGGACCCCTTCCGGGTAGAGCACCCCGCGCCAGTCCCTGTACTGCCACCCGGAGGTGCCGACGAGCGTCCCCATGACCTGCGCCTACCCCGCCCGGCTAGGGATATCCCCAGGAGCCTCACTGATGCGCCGGACGGGGCTCGGCGCCTACGTTCGCCCCATGGCCATCACCAACATCCACAGCCGGGGGCTGTGGGCGGTCAGCTCCGGGCAGCACGAGATCTCCACCACCATCGCCAGGTCAGAGGGGCAGGGCAGCGCGTTCGCCGAGGCCGCGCTCTCCCGTGTCACGGGCGGGGGCGCCGCCTACGCCTGGATCTCGGGGGTCCGCTACCAGGCGAGCTCCGACGAGGTCCGCAACGAGATCGCGCCCGACCCCGACGGCGCGTTCAGCGCGCGGTGGGTGGCGAACTTCCTGTCGGTCACGGTCACCCTCAGAGTGGTCAACTGTTACGCGTTCGCCGTGGCCAAGCTGTCGCCCTGGGAATGACGGCGCCCATGTCCACCGAGCTGCACGTGCAGCGGATCCGCGTCTACTTCGACGCCGCGTCCGGCGAGATCGTCCATGTCCACCAGCTCGTCACGGAGACCGACGAGCCGCTCACCGAGCAGCGGATGGACGAGGAGATGGCGGCCCTGGAGGAGGTGCTGCGCCGGCGCCACCCGGCGGCCCTGGACTACCTCGTCGTGGACGAGGCCGCCATCGCCGAGGCGGTCGCCCCCGACGTCAACCTGAGGGTCGACGTCGAGGCCCGGGTGCTGCTGCGCTCGTGAGCGCCCGCAGGGCCGCCCCCTTGTCTCCGGGCCGGAGGCTCGCGCGGGCGCCACACGATCGTGGCATTTCCCTCCGTTGGAGGCGCCGTCTGCGACAGAAGGCGTTCCTGTGGGGAGTAATCCAGGCGTGGACCAAGAGCCGAGAATCACGGACATCTCAGCCCCCGCTCACCAGCCGACCGCTCCGACCTCCGTCCCCGGCGGGTTACGCCACTCCCTGCGCGCGTTCAGGCACCGGGACTTCACGATCTTCTGGTGCGGCGCCCTCGCGTCCAACACCGGCAGCTGGCTGAGCAACCTTTCGGTGCCTTACGTCCTCTACCAGATCACCGGAAGCGCGTTCTGGGTCGGGCTGGTGAGCCTCGCGCAGTTCCTGCCCGGAATCCTGCTGTCACCAGCGGGCGGCTCGCTGGCGGACCGCCGCAACCGCAAGCGGGTCCTGCTGTTCACACAGTCGGGGATGGCGGTCTCGGCGTTCCTGCTCTGGCTGATCTGGACGTCCGGCCCGCGGGAGCCGGTCGTCCTGCTGCTCCTGGTCGGCCTCGGCGGGGTGTTCGCCGGGATCAACATTCCGAGCTGGCAGGCGTTCGTCAGCGACCTGGTGCCCAGGAGCGACCTGCACTCGGCGGTGACGCTCAACTCCCTGCAGTTCAACGCCGCCCGCTCGATCGGCCCCGCGCTCGCCGGTCTCCTCCTGGCCGCTCTCGGCCCCGCCTGGACCTTCCTCCTCAACGCCGGGTCGTTCGCGTTCGTCCTGGCCGCCCTGTCGCTGATCCGCTTCCGGCACGACCGCCCTGCCCATCCGACCTCGGAGGGCGTCACCCGGCAGTTCCTGGCGGCGCTCGGCTACGTCCGCCGCCAGCCCGGCCTCGTCGTCTCGCTGGTGGTGTCGGTCCTGGTCGGGATCCTCGGCAACCCGATCTTCCAGTTCACGGTGGTCTTCGCCGAGAGCGTCTTCGACGTCGGGCCGGTGGGGCTGGGCATCCTCAACGCCTCGCTCGGCATCGGCGCCGTCATCGCGGCCCCCCTGGTCTCCGGCTGGAGTCACAAGGTCAGCCTCGGCCAGGTGGTGCGCTGGGGCCTGCTGACCTACGGGGCCGCCATCGTCGCCTTCGGAGCCGCCCCCGGGTACGTGTTCGGCGTGCTGGCCCTCATCGTCGTGGGCGGCAGCTTCCTGGCCGTGGTCAGCACGGTCAACACCGCGATCCAGGTCATCGTGGCCGACCACATGCGGGGCAGGGTGGTGGCCTGCCGGATCATGTTCTACACCGCGTCCTTCCCCGTCGGCGGCCTGCTCCAGGGGTCGGTCTCCGACTGGCTGGGCCCGAGGAGCGCCGTGTGCGGAGCCGGGGCCCTGATGCTGGCGGCCGCCGTGCTGCTGATGCGCTGGCGCGGCAGGGCTCAGCTGAGCCGCCTCGACGACCCCCACGACGAGACCCGCCTGATCAGGGCGCCGTCCTGAGCCTCTGGCGGGCCCCTCCGGCCTTGGTCTGAGTGGCACGGAGGGGTCCGCCGCTCTGATAGTGTTCTTCACGCAAGCCCGAGCGGAACCCACCAAAAGTTCCCAAGGCTTCACGGGACGTAGCGCAGCTTGGTAGCGCACCTGACTGGGGGTCAGGGGGTCGCAGGTTCAAATCCTGTCGTCCCGACCATCTTTCAATGGTCACAGGGGCTCGGAGATCATCCGGAGCCCCTTTTTCGTGTCTGGAGGCGCCGGGCCTGCCGCGTCGCCGTCATCTCACCGCACCCGTCACCCGCCGCGCCGCGACATATCTGGAAATTTCTCCATTTCGGACCCAGGCGGTGCGACAAAAACCCTATTTTGTCTTCCACGTCTGGGCCGGAACGCCTTGCGAGGCTTGCGAATGAGAGAGGTCGTGCATCGCCTTGATGCCTGACGCGTGGACCGCATCGACCCGTGAACCACTGTCGTCGCTGCCCGTGGAACCGCTCCTCACCAGCGACTACGACGCGCATCCCGGGCTCGTCCTCGAACGCCTGCGCGCCAGGTACGGGCCGGTGGCGCCGGTCGACCTCCTCGGGGTGCCGGTGTGGCTGGTCATCGGATACCCCGAAGTGCTGCGGGTCCTGCAGAACGAGGGCGACGTCTGGAGCAAGCGCCTCGACAACTGGCGGGCGAAGGCGGAGGGTCTGCTCCCACCTGACTGGCCCGTCCTCCCCGCCTTCGAGCTCAACAGCGTGGCCTTCCAGGACGGCATGACACTGCGCCGGCTCCGCGACACGTGGACCTCCGCGCTCGCGCCCTTCCAGGACCGCGGCCACCCCCAGGCCCGGATGCTGGAGGACGCGGTCAGACGATGCGCCGACGACCTCATCGGCCTGCTGCCGGAGGGCGGCTCCCGCACCGGCTGGGCCGATCTGTCCGCGCAGTACGCGCGACCGCTCCCGTTGATGGTCGCCAACCGTCTCTTCGGGTTCGAGACCGCGCGCGGCGACGACGTGCTCATGGACACCTGGCGCGTGCTCGACGCCGGTCCCGACGCGGCCGCGGCGTCGCAGCGGCTGTTCTCCGCGATGACGGACCTGGCCGCCGCCAAGATGAGCCGCCCCGCCGACGACCTCCCCTCCTCCATGCTCGCCGCCAATCCGGACTTCACCGTCGACGAGCTGGCCCGCGAGCTCCTCATGCTGCCCGGGGTCGTCGGCGACATGACCGGAGGCCTGATCTGCAACGCGATCCTCGAAGTGATGACCAATCCCGACGTCCGATCGAGCCTGTCGGCGGGGATCATCGAGGAGACCGTGAACCGGGTCGCGCTGGCCAACCCGCCGATGGTCAACCTCACGTTCCGTTTCCCGACAGTGGATGTGCGGTTGGGGCGCTTCATCATCGCCGCGGGCGATCCGGTCATGCTGTCCGTCGCCGGCGCCCACTCCGATCCGTCCTTCGAGAAGGCGATCGACCCGCAGGCCGTCCGCAGCACCCGCGCCCACCTGGCCTGGGGCGCGGGGCCGCACGCCTGCCTCGCCCAGCTGCTGGCCACCCGCATCACCACCATCGCCGTGGAGCGGCTGTTCGAACACGTCGGCAGGCTGCGGCTCGCGCTCCCCGCCGACCAGCTGCCGTGGCGTTCGTCCCCCTTCATGCGGGCGCTGCGGTCCCTGCCCGTCGAGTTCGAGCTCGCTCAGAGCTACGTCCCACCGAACGACGCCGAGGAGGACGAGGCGGGCGAGCCGGCAACGCAGGCCGCGCCCACCACGGAAGAGCAGGCTCCGCGCTCCGCGCTGCGGCGCTTCCTGCGGGGGCTGGCGCGGCGAGCGTCAGGGAGCCCGAAGAGGCCCGGCTAGCCACCGATAGGGTGTCCACGAGGTCTCCGTGCAAATGGTCTTCTTGGTCGTTGACTCATCTACCGGAGACCTCTTCTGTTGTCGATCTACGACATCCGGTGGTCGAAGTGCAGCGGAACGAAAACGTACGCTAAGCCCGTTCCCGCAGATCAAATGTGGCCGGAGCGGATCGGCGCGGCCAGGCTGGAGACGTTCGAGAAGCAGCAGGGCGAGCCGGTGGGCTTGCTGCCAGCGCGCGTGGACACGCCCGGCTGGATCACTCGGCATCGGGGTGAGCCGTCCTGAGTTCCCGGCGCAGCCGGGCCGGGTCGACTTCGGTCACGGCCGTCTTCCCGTCCAGCTCCCAACCCTGCCCGTACGCCGCGGCGAAGGCTTCCTCGCCCAGCGCGGCCCGCCCTCGGCGAGTGAGCTCGTGAACGTGCCGATCGGTGCGGTCGTGAGCGCCGCGCAGCCGGGAGGCGGCGCCGAGCAGGACGGCCGACTCGTGATGCCGCCCGTGCGCCTCGGCGAGCGCGGCCGCGTTCACCGCCACCAGCGACAGGATCGGCAGGTCCCGAGTCTCCAGCGCCGCCGCGTACGCCTTCGCCAGCATCTTCTCCGCGCCGGCCAGGTCACCCGTCTCCAGGCAGAGCGCGGCCCGTACGCTGCCGACCAGCGTCCGCGCGTGGTCACCGGGGAACGTGGTGTCGCCGCGCAGACCCCGTTCGGCGTCGTCGAGCAGTTCCCGCGCCCGGCCCAGGTCGCCGAGCCGCACCTGGAAGACAGCCTCCCACGCGTCGACCAGGGCCGGCATCCCCGGCGAGTTCGCGCGCAGCGCCCGCTCCCGGGCCGAGTCGATCACCGCGATCGCCGAGTCGGTGTCGCCGCGCCGCAGGTGCAGGTCGATCCAGCGCAGGTCGAGGAGCACCTCGTCGCTGAGGTTGAGCGAGCCGAACTCGGCGGCCAGCGACCGGGCCTCGCGCAGGTCGGCCAGCGCGCCGTCGAGGTCGTCGTCGTACTGCCGCAGCTGGGCGCGCATCGGCAGCACGGTGACCTGGCCCCAGCCGTCGCCGGCCTGCCGGAAGCAGGCCAGGGCCGCCTCCACGTCGGGGCGCATCTTGTCGAGCTCGCCCGCGTTCTCGGCGAACTGGGCCCGGAACATGCGGGCTAGCCCAGACAACCAGACGTCGTCGCGGTCGGCCAGGCGCTCGATGATCGCGAACGCGGTCTCCTCCTCCTGTAGAAACGCGAGCGTGGGCGCGGTGAGCGCGCCGTAGGGGCCCGGCAGCTCCGGGTAGGCGAGCAGCCGGTCGGCCAGCTCGCGCAGCTGTGTCTGGTCGTCCGCGGCCTTCTCGGCGATCCTGCCCGGCCAGGTGTCGACCCGGTCGATCAAGGAGATCACCTGAGCGCAGTCGCGGTCGGGCGTCGGCTCGCCGCCGGGCACCGCCAGTGCCTTGCCCAGCCAGTAGGCCGCGTCGGGGTGGCGGCCGAACATGTGCCAGTACCAGGTCAGGTTCAGGGCGAGAGCGACCGCGCCGGGGGCGTCGCCGGTGTCGCACCGCCGGCGCAGGGCGGCCAGCGCGTTGTCGTACTCGGCACTGATGACTCGCATGGCCGCCAGCTGGCCGGGCCCGCGCAGCTGCGGGTCGCACCGGGCCATCAGCTCGGCGAAGTAGTCGGCGGCCAGGTCGCGGACGGTACCGAGGTCGCCCGTCTCGGCCAGGCGGGCGGTGCCGTACTCGCGCAGCGTCTCCAGCATGCGGTAGTGGCCCGGGTCGGGCGCAAGCTGCAGCAACGACCGGTCGACCAGGCCCGCGAGCAGCTCGGGGATCTCGGCAGCCGGCACTGCGGTGCCGGCGCAGACCGCGGTGGCCGAGGCCGGCGTGACGCCGCCGGGCAGGATCGAGACGCGTTCGGCGACCGTACGCTCGTGCTCGCTCAGCAGCTGCCAGCTCCAGGCGATGACCGCGCGCAGCGTGCGGTGCCGGGGCAGCGCGGTGCGGCTGCCGGTGGTGAGCAGCCGGAACCGGTCTGACAGCCCGTCGGCCAGCTCGGGCAGCGACAGCGTCCGCAGCCGGGCCGCGGCCAGTTCCAGCGCCAGCGGCATCCCGTCCAGACTGCGGACCACCCGCCGGACCTCGGGCAGCGTCGTCTCGTCCACGTCGAAGCCGGGGCGCACGGCCGCGGCCCGCTCGGTGAACAGGCGTACCGACGCCGCCCACCGAGCCTGCTCGACGCCGTCGTCCGGCCCAGGCAGCGCGAGCGGGCCGAGCGGCACCAGCGCCTCGCCGTCGACCGCGAGGGGTTCGCGGCTGGTGGCGAGCACGCGCAACCCGGAGCATCGGGACAGCAGTGCCGCGACCAGGTGGGCCACGGCGTCGATCAGGTGCTCGCAGTTGTCGACCAGCAGCAGGATCTCCCGGCCACCGAGCTGGTCGACGAGTACGTCCAGCTCGTCGCCCTCGACCCGCATCCGGGCCTCGAACATCGCGCCGCCGCGCAGCCCGATCCCGGCGAGTACGGCCGCGCCGACCTTGGCCGGTTCGGTGACCGAGGCGAGGTTGATCATCCAGGCGCCGTCGCCGTACTCGTGGCGGTGGCGGCGGGCGGCCTCGACGGCGAGGCGCGTCTTGCCGGCGCCGCCTGGACCGAGCACGGTGACCAGGCGCCCGGCGGCGAGCAGCGTGTCGATCCGGGCGAGGTCGTCGTCGCGCCCGACGAAGCTGGTCAGCGGCGCGGGCAGGTTACTCGGCCTGGTCTGCGGGGCGTCCGGGGCGGGCCGTTCGGCGCGCAGCAGGTTCAGGTGGCGCTCGTGCAGGGCGGCGCCCGGGTCGGTGCCGAGGACGTCGGCCAGGGTCTCGCGGATCCGCTCGTACAGGGCCAGGGCCTCGGCCTGGCGACCCTGGGCGGTGAGCGCGTCCATGAGCAGCGCGGCCGCCCGCTCGTGGACGGGGTGCTCGGCGAGCAGGGCGGTCAGGCGGTCGGCGGCCGCGTCGGCGCGGCCCAGGGACAACTCGGCGGCGGCGAGGTCGGCGACGGCCTCGACCGAGGCGTGGGCCAGGCGGGTCGCGGCGGCGGGCGCTACCGCGGCGACGACCGTGGGCTCGGCGCCGGGACTGTCGCCCCACAG
>NZ_JBEXUP010000224.1:0-10645 GCF_040614375.1 Nonomuraea sp. NPDC005983 | reverse complement strand
GCGTGGTGGTCCACCTGAACGTCCTGCAGGGGAGTGCCGCGCAGCGGCTGTACGACCTCAGGCACCGGGCGGTCGCCGCCGCCCTGGGCCTGCCGATGCCCGGCATCCCGTCGCCGGGCCACCCGTTCGTGCTGGTCGCGCCGGACCTCTCGCCCGCCGACACCTCCGCCCTCGGCCCGGACGTGCTGGCGCTGGTCACCGAGCGGGGCGGCCCCACCAGCCACACGGCGATCCTGGCCCGCGCCCGCGGCCTGCCGGCCGTGGTGGCCTGCGCGGGCGTCACCGGCCTCGCCGACGGCACGATCATCTCGGTCGACGGCGGGACCGGCGAGGTCGCCATCGGCCTCACCGCGGAGGCGGCCGAGCGCGTCCGCGACGGCGACCGCGAGGAGCGGGCCCGCCTGGCCGGAAGCAGGGGCCCCGGCAGAACCGCCGACGGCCACCGGATCAGGCTCATGCACAACATCGGCTCCGCCGCCGACCTGCGGCCGGGCGCCGAGGGGGTCGGCCTGTTCCGCACCGAGTTCCTGTTCCTCGACCGTTCCCGGCCGCCGAGCTTCGAGGAGCAGGTCGCCGCCTACGCCGAGGTGTTCGCCCAGGCGGAGACGGTCGTCCTGCGCACCCTGGACGCGGGCACCGACAAGCCGCTGCCGTTCCTCGGCCTGCCGGAGGAGCCCAACCCCGCCCTGGGCATCCGCGGCCTGCGGGTGGACCGCCTGCTGCCGTCGGTGCTCGACACCCAGCTGGACGCCGTCGCCGAGGCCGCCCGCGCCGCCACCGCCGACGTCTGGGTGATGGCGCCCATGGTCACGACGGCCGCGGAGGCGGCGGACTTCGCGGCCCGCGCCCGCGCCAGGGGCCTGGCCAGGGTGGGCGTCATGATCGAGGTGCCGGCCGCCGCGCTGCAGGCGGGCCGCCTCCTGCGGGAGGTGGACTTCCTCAGCGTCGGCACCAACGACCTCAGCCAGTACGCCTTCGCCGCCGACCGCCAGCACCCCGCGCTGGCGGACCTCCTGGACCCCTGGCAGCCGGCGCTGCTGCGCCTGGTGGCCGAGTGCGCGCAGGCCGGGGCGAGCGCCGGGAAGCCGGTCGGGGTGTGCGGCGAGGCGGCGGGCGACCCCCGGCTCGCCCCGGTGCTCGCCGGGCTCGGCGTGACGAGCCTGTCCATGGCCCCGGTCTGTGTGCCGGCCGTCCGCGAGGCTCTGGCCGCGCACACCCTGGAGCAGTGCCGTGAGCTGGCCCGCTCCAGCCTCTAGCGCGGCGCTTCAGCGTGGTGCGGTCACGGAAGGGCGCGGATCGCGTCCGGGATCGGGGTGCCGCCCGACACCAGCTCCAGCACCCGGCCGATGCCGGCCGCCTCCTGGAGCAGGGCGGCGATGACGGCCGCCACGTCGTCGCGGGGCACGCTGCCGCGCGGCGCCCCGGGCGCCAGCAGCACCCTGCCGGTGCCGGGCTCGTCGGTCAGCGAGCCGGGACGCAGGATCGTCCAGTCGAGGTCGCGGCGGCGCAGGTCCTCCTCGGCCTCGGTCTTGGCCTTGAGGTAGGCGGCCCACACCTCGTCGCTCCCGGGGTCGCCCCCGGGGTCGCTGCCGGGGCGGGCAGGCTTCCCGGCGCCCATGGAGGAGATCTGCACGAACCGCCGCACCCCGGCGCGCTCGGCCGCGTCGGCCAGCAGCGCGGAGGCGGCCCGGTCCACGGTGTCCTTGCGCGCGGCTCCGCTGCCAAGGCCGGCGCCCGCGGCGAAGACGGCGGCGTCGGCGCCCTCCAGGAGCTCGGCCACCTCCTCGACGTCGGCCCGCTCCAGGTCGCACAGGGCGGCCCGCGCTCCGGTCGCCTGGACGTCGGCGAGGTGCGCGGGATTGCGCACCAGACCGAGCGCCTGCCCCCCGAGCAGCCGCTCCAGCCGCAGGGCGATTTTCCCGTGCCCGCCCGCGATGATGATCCGCATGCTCGTCATGGTGTCATGGAGGCATGACCGACTTCGCTGAAGCTCCCACCCCGGCGTTTCTCTTCGACCTCGACGGCACTCTGATCGACAGCGTCTACCAGCACGTCGTCGCCTGGCGGCAGGCCCTGTCGGGGATGGGCATCGACCTGTCGGTATGGCGGATCCACCGGCGCATCGGGATGAGCGGCGGCCTGTTCGTCAGCGCGCTGCTGCGCGAGACCGGGCTGAAGCTGAGCCAGGAGCAGATCGACGAGCTGCAGACCACCCACGCCGACGCCTACGCCGAGCAGATCGACTCGGTCAGGCCGCTGCCCGGCTCGAGCGAGTTGCTGACGGAGCTGACGGCGCGCGGCGTGCCGTGGGCGATCGCCACCAGCGGCTACTCGCGCACGGCCAGGCTCGCGCTGGGCATGCTGGGCTTGCCGGAGGACACTCCGATGGTGACTCGCGACATGGTCCGCCGGGCCAAGCCGGACCCGGATCTGTTCCTTGCCGGCGCCGCGCTGCTGGACGTCGACCCTCGCCATGCGATGGTGGTGGGTGACAGCATTTGGGACCTGCTCGCCGCCCGCCGGGCGGGCGCGCTCGGCATCGGGCTGCTGTCCGGCGGGTACGGCAGGGACGAGCTCGAACGTTCCGGCGCCTTCCGCGTCTACGCCGACCCGGCGGACCTGCTGGCCAGGATCGATGAGCTCGGCGTCCGGCTCGGCGACTGACTCCGGGGGAATACCCGGCCGAACCGCCAGGCTTCATCGTGCGTATCCCCACAGAGGAGAGGCTAGAGATGGATTTGGCAGACATCGGCGTCACGGGCCTGGCCACGATGGGTCGCAACCTGGCCCGCAACCTGGCCAGGCACGGGTACGCGGTGGCCGTGCACAACCGGACGTCCAGCCGCACCCAGCAACTCGTCAAGGAGTTCGGCGGGGAGGGGACGTTCGTACCCGCTGAGGAGCTCGCGACGTTCGTGGCGTCGCTGAAGCGGCCCCGGCGGGCGATCATCATGGTCAAGGCGGGGGCGGGCACCGACGCGGTGATCGACCAGCTCGCCGACCTGATGGAGCCCGGCGACATGATCGTCGACGGCGGCAACGCGCTCTTCGCCGACACGCGGCGGCGCGAGGCGGCGCTGCGCGAGAGGGGGATCCACTTCGTCGGCACCGGCATCTCCGGTGGCGAGGAGGGCGCGTTGAACGGCCCGAGCATCATGCCCGGCGGCTCGGCGGAGTCGTGGGAGGCGCTGGGCCCGATCCTGCAGGACATCTCCGCCAAGGTCGACGGCGTTCCGTGCGCGGTCCACGTGGGCCCCGACGGCTCCGGGCACTTCGTGAAGATGGTGCACAACGGCATCGAGTACTCGGACATGCAGCTCATCGCCGAGTCCTACGACCTGCTGCGCCAGGCGCTCGGCGCCACGCCCGCCGAGCTGGCCGAGGTGTTCCGCGAGTGGAACCGGGGCGAGCTGAACTCGTACCTGATCGAGATCACCGCCGAGGTGCTCGACCAGGTCGACGCGGCCACCGGCAAGCCGTTCGTGGACGTCGTCGTCGACCAGGCCGAGCAGAAGGGCACCGGTCGCTGGACCGTGCAGAGCGCGCTCGACCTGGGAGTGCCGGTCACCGGCATCGCCGAGGCGGTCTTCGCCCGCGCCCTGTCGGGTCACCCGGAGCAGCGCGCGGCGGCCAGGCCGCTGGAGGGGCCGGGGCTGTCGGGCGTCGGCGGGCGCGAGCTGATCGAGGACGTGCGGCAGGCGCTCTACGCGTCCAAGATCGTCGCCTACGCGCAGGGCTTCGACCAGATGGCCGCCGCGTCCAAGGAGTACGGCTGGAACATCGAGCTGGGGGCGATGGCCACGATCTGGCGCGGCGGCTGCATCATCAGGGCCAAGTTCCTCGACCGGATCCGCGCCGCCTACGACGCCGACCCGAACCTGCCGACGCTGCTGGCCGACCCGGCGTTCGCCGAGGCGCTGAACACCGCCCAGGACGCGTGGCGCCGGGTGGTCACCACGGCCGTCCAGATCGGCGTGCCCACGCCGGGCTTCTCCTCGGCGCTGGCCTACTACGACGGGCTGCGGCGTGACCGGCTGCCCGCCGCGCTGGTGCAGGGGCTGCGCGACTACTTCGGCGCGCACACCTACCACCGCGTCGACCGGGAGGGCGCCTTCCACACCGACTGGTCGGGCGACCGGGTCGAGCGGCCCGCCTAGCCCTTTCCGCAGGAGCGGAGCCGGCGGCCCAGCCTGTCGAGCCACTCCTCCAGCTCCACCGGCTCCAGCACCTCGAAGTCCACGTCCAGGAACGCCACCGTGATCGCGATGAGCCGGAGTTCGTCGCCGCGCAGGGTGAGCACGCAGGTGCCGTCGCTCACCGGTTCGACGACGCCCGTCACCCTGCCGGCGATCTGCTCAGCGGGCGCGTGCAGGAGGACGCGGGCCTGGATCGGCCACATGTCGTAGCCGAGACGCCGCTGGACGAACGCGGCGATGTCACCTTCCGGGGGCTCGCGCGGGGTGAAGCGGGGGCCGTTCGGGGTGCGCAGCCGGATGCGGTCGGCGCGGTAGGTGCGCCAGCCCTGGCGGTCGGCGTCCCAGCCGACCAGGTACCAGCGGCGGCCCCAGCCGACCAGGCCGTAGGGCTCGGCCTTCCTGGACGTGGTCACGCCCTCGTGCCCGGTGTAGTCGAAGCGGAGCTGCTCCTGGTCTCGACAGGCGGCGGTGATGCGGGTCAGCACGTCGGCGTCGACGGTAGGGCCCTCGCGCGTGATCGGCACAGTGTGCGCCTGCAGGGCGTTGACGCGGTGGCGCAGCCGCGACGGCAGGACCTGCTCCAGTTTGGCCAGGGCGCGCAGCGACGTCTCCTCGATGCCGGTCACCGTGCCGCCCGCGGCCGTCCGCAGGCTTACCGCGACCGCGACAGCCTCCTCGTCGTCCAGCAGCAGCGGCGGCAGCTCGGCGCCCGCGCCGAGCCGGTAACCGCCCGACACGCCGGGCGTGGAGTGCACCGGGTAGCCGAGCAGGCGCAGCCGGTCGATGTCGCGCCGCACCGTGCGCCTGGCCACGCCGAGGCGTTCCGCCAGGTCGGCACTGGCCCAGTCGCGCCGCGTCTGCAGCAGCGACAGGAGGCGGAGCAGTCGCGCGGACGTGTCGAGCATGCGTCCATTGTGGCCCGGATCTGGCCGCGATCCCTCCTAGCGTTGCGGGCATGGAGAGATTCGTCATCGACATCCCGCAGGCCCAGCTCGACGACCTGCGCGAGCGGCTAACCCGTACCCGCTGGCCGGACGCCCTGGAAGGGGTCGGCTGGTCGTACGGCGTCCCGCCGGAGGCCGTGCGCGAGCTGGCCGCGTACTGGCTGGACGGCTACTCGTGGCGCGAGCACGAGGCCAGGCTGAACGAGCTGCCGCAGTACACGACCGAGATCGACGGGCAGCGGGTGCACTTCGCGCACGTCCGCTCGGCCAGGCCCGGCGCGCTGCCGCTGCTGCTGACCCACGGCTGGCCCAGCACGTTCGCCGACTTCTCGCGCGTCGCCGGGCCACTCAGCCAGGACTTCCACCTGGTCATCCCGTCCATCCCCGGCTTCGCCTTCTCCGGGCCCACCACCACGACCGGCTGGGGCGTGGAGCGGATCGCCGCCGCGTGGGCCGAGCTGATGCGCGGGCTCGGCTACGCCCGCTACGGCACGCAGGGCGGTGACTTCGGCTCGCTGATCTCCCCCGCGGTGGCCAGGCTCGACCCCGAACGCGTCGTCGGCGTGCACCTGAACGCGCTCACCACGATCCCCTTCGACGACATGGCCGGCCTGACGCCGGCCGAGAAGGAGCGGGCCGCCAAGGTGGACCGCTGGCAACGCGAGTACTCCGGGTACGCGATGATCCAGGGCACCAGGCCGCAGACTCTCGCCTACGGCCTGGCCGACTCGCCCGCCGGGCAGCTCGCCTGGAACCTCGACGGGTTCGCCTCGTGGGGCGAGGACCTCGGCGGGGTGGCCCGCGACGACGTCCTGACCAACGTGACCATCTCCTGGCTGACGGGCACCGCGGGCTCCTCCGGACGCCTCTACCGCGAGGCCGCCTCCTCCTGGGGGCTGCCCGCGGAGCCCGGAACCACGCCCACCGCCGTGGCGCTCTTTCCCGGGGACAGCAGCGTGCGCAGGTACGCCGAGCGGGTGCACAACGTGGTGCGCTGGACGGAGCTTCCCGAGGGCGGCCACTACGCCGCCCTCCAGGCCCCCTCGCTGCTGGTGGACGACGTCCGGGCGTTCTTCCTCTAACCGGCTTCCGCTGACCGGTCCTGCGCTCGGCGTGCATCTGCGGCGTGCATCGGCCGGGCGCGTCGGCGCGCGGCCTCCGCGGTCAGCCCGCCGCGATGCAGAACGGGTGACCTTCCGGGTCGGTGAGCACGATCCAGGAGCCGTCGCCCGGCTGGAAGTCGGGCACGTTCGCGCCCAGCTCGGCCAGCTCCTTCCTGGCGGTGTCGAGGTCCTCGACGCGCAGGTCGAGGTGGACGTGCTTGGCGGCGTCCGGCCAGCCGGGGCCGCGGTAGCCGTCGACTCGCTGGAAGGCGAGCTGGACGGGGCCGCCGTCGACGGTGGCGAAGTCGGCGTCGCTGTGGGAGACCTGCCCGCCGGTGGCCCTGGCGTAGAAGGCGGCCAGCGCGGCAGGGTCGGCGCAGTCGAAAATGATCGAGGAAATCGTTGTCATGCGCCCCAGCCTGCTCCGGGTGGGGTGCCGAGGTCTTGAACATCCTTGCACGCACCGGACACCCTTCTGAGACGGCCGCCCGAACCTCCTCGCGCCCTTGGGACACACCCTCCTGAACGAAGGCCCGGCCCCCGGCGCGCGGTCGGGGCTTCCGTTCTAGTAGTCGTCGCAACATCCCACCTCAGGGGACGCGATGGACTTCGAGATCCGGGAGATCCGTTCTCCCCAGGGACGCAAGAAGCTGACCAAGGAGCGGGAGCACTACCTTGCTCTCGTGCAGCAGGGTGTGAGCAACAAGGAGGCGTGTCGCATCGTCGGCGTCAACCCGCGTACTGGGCGGGAGTGGCGTAACCCGCCGCAACGGTCATCCCTCAAGCGGCGACTATCGGCCGTACGCGGCCCAGGCCCGCGCCGACGCACGCCGCCCGCGCCCCAAGCAGGGCAAGATCGGCCAGAACCCGGAGCTCCGGGCATACATTCAGGAGCGGCTGCATAAACGTTGGAGTCCTGAGCAGATCTGCCAGAGCCTACGCAGGAGCTTTCCTGACCGGCCGGAGATGCACGTGCGCCACGAGACGATCTACCAGGCGCTCTACGTTCAAGGCCGCGGCGAGCTGCGCCGCGAGCTGGCCCGTGCGCTGCGCACGGGCCGCGCGATTCGCAAGCCGCGCCGCCTGGCCCAGCAGCGCCAACCTAGCTACAGCGCACCCATAATGATGATCAGCGAGCGGCCGACCGATGCCGACGATCGCGCTGTTCCCGGTCATTGAACTCCAGACCTCGGAAGACGCTCGGCTGGGACACACCGGCTGAACGTCTCACGGAGCTCCTGGCGACCTGCGCGTGATCTAGTCGGCGGCCATTGGTGCCGCCTTCGCTGCGACAATCTCGGCGACCCTTCTCGGAGTGAGTGCAGAGGAGTCGACAACCTGCGCTTGGCGGCGGAGCCAGGGCAGAGCCTCGTGATACTCCGGAAGGTGATCCAGCCGCCATTTCGACCCTGGGCCCTTGGCGTCGGTTTCGATGCGGTGGGTCAGGGTGTCTTGATCGGTGTGCAGCAGGAAGTGATGGAGGGGAACGCCAGCCTTCTCCAGGCCGGTTCGGATCTCTGTCCAGTACTGCTCGATCAGGACTGTCTGAGGGATCACGAGTAATCCACCGAGGTAGTCCAGCAGGTGGGTAGCGGTCTGAACGACCAGGCCTCGCCACGGGGGCCAGTGCTGGAAGTCGCCGAGGCGTGGCAGGGCTCGCACATGACGCAGCATGATGCCGACCTCCTCGGTGTCGAGGATCGTCGACTTCGGCACGATCTGGACAAGTTCGGCAGCGGTAGTCGTCTTGCCTGCGCCGAAAGCTCCGTTCAGCCAGATGATCACGCAGGTCAGCCTATCGACAGGAAGCAAAGCAATACAGAACGATGCCTCGCGCATCTCCCCGTCCAGCGCTAAGCCGGGGTGATTGTCGGCTTCTCGGCACCCACGTTGGCCGATCCCCTGGCTTCCGGCCACAGGTTTCCGCATACCGCCAACTTGGTGAAACACGGAAACCCAGTCGCCTCACTATGCTGGCCGTCGCCAGTAAGTGATCACCGTGTTGCGACGACCCCTCGAATGCGCCGGGTGCCGTCCTGGGGCGGGTGGATTGTCGTACCCGGCGCGTAGCGTTCGGCGGGTGCGTTCCGCTGTACGTCTCGGTGCTGGGCCGGGGTTCGCCGTCGACGAGGTGACCTGCGTCGACGACCATCGTGGCTGGTCCGCCACGGAGGTGAGCTCCGGCTACCGCGTGGTGCTCGTCCGGCGCGGGCGATTTCGTCGCATGGCCGACGGGCGTCCCACCGTCGTCGACCCGACGGCGGCGTATCTCGGTGTGCCGGGTGAGGAGGAGCACTTCGCCCACCCCTCGGGCGGCGACGTGTGCACCTCCCTGGGCCTGTCGGGCACGCTGTGGCGGACCTTGGCCGGAGAGTCCCGCCCCACCCGCCCGACCGTCTACGTCGACGCCCGTCTCGACCTGGCCCACCGCCGGTTCCTCGCCGCCGCGAGGAGCGGCGACCCGGCCTTCGCGCTGACCGAGTCCCTGCTGCCGCTCATCGGCCTCACCCTCACCCGGGCGTCGCCCGCCGGGGGCGCCTCCGGTGGGCCCGCCCCTGCGAGGCCCCGCCACCGGTCGCGGGCGTCCGCACCGCACGCGATCGTCGACGTGGCCCGCGAGGCCATCGCCGCCGACCATCCGGCGGCCGACGGGCTGCTGCCCCTGGCCGAGCTCCTGGGCGTCTCGCCGTACCAGCTGAGCAGGGCGTTCACCCGTGAGCTCGGCGTCTCCCTGACGCACTACCGCAACCGGGTGCGGGTCGGCAGGGCCCTCGACCGCCTGGAATCGGGCGAGCCGAGCCTGGCCACGCTCGCCGCCGACCTGGGCTTCGCCGACCAGGCCCACCTGACCCGGACGGTCCGCCACCATCTCGGCCACACCCCCACCGCCCTCCGCCGCCTGCTCGCCACGGCCACCTGACGCGCAGCCGGCGGGAGCCCGGCCATGGACGGGGCGCGGCCGGCGGTGGATTTCGCGGGGCCGGGCACCGTAAGCTCCACGGGTGCATGATCTAGGTGAGGACCCCCGGCCCGCTCGGGGCGCGGTGCGTGAGATCCACTCGCTCGACGGGGCCGCGACGCTGGCCTACTCCCCCGACCTCGACGGGCTCGCCGACCCCGGAGAGATCGTCTGGGCGTGGGTGCCGTACGAGGAGGACCCGGAGCGGGGCAAGGACCGCCCGCTACTGATCGTCGGCCGCACAGGTCGCAGGCTGCTGGGCATGATGCTGTCCAGCAGAGGCGACGACGGGCCCGACTGGCTGGAGCTCGGCGCGTGGGGCCGCGACGACAAGGTGTCCTACCTCCGGCTGGACCGCGTGTTCGTCCTGGACGAGGACGACATCAGGCGCGAGGGCGCGATCCTCGACCCTGACCGCTTCGCCCGCGTGGCCGCCCGCCTGATGAAGACCCACGGCTGGGAAGTCGGCCGCTGACCGGTCTGCCGAAGCCGCTGCCGAGGCGCCCGCCCTCGGCCTGCCTGCTGACTGAGAGCCGGCGCCGCCTGAGCAGCGGCCGGGTGAAGGCCCGCGCCCAGGCCACCCACCGCCGGCGCGGCTGACGAAGACCCACGACCGGCCCACCGGCCGACCCCGGTCAAGGGGCACGACACGCCGGGGCCGTCGGTGCCTGTGCCGATCAGCGAGGGGGCATGGCCCAGGTCCGCGGGTGCGGCGTGGCCGGGTCTTGCGTCTCGGAGAGCGGTCGGGAGTGGGGCCGTCACGCTCTGGTACGGCCATGGCTGCGATCATTGCCCTATGCACGTTGTAGTGATCGGAAGCGGGATAGTCGGAGCCGGTGCCGCCTACCATCTGAGCAGCCGCGGCGTGGCCGTCACCGTGATCGACGGGGCGTTTCAGGGGCAGGCGACGTACGCGGGCGCGGGCATCGTCTGCCCGTGGGTGGACCACCCCGACGACGCCGCCTGGTACCGGCTGAACCAGGCGGGCGGCTGCTACTACCCGGAGCTCATCGAGGCCCTGGGCGAGGACATCGGGTACGCCCGGGTGGGCGCGCTGCTGGTGGCCGAGGACCCCGCGGATCTGGAGCCGGTCCGGGCCCTGCTGAACCGCCGCAAGCCCGATGCACCCGAAATGGGCGACATAACCGATGTGCACACCCCGTCGGCGCTGTTCCCGCCGCTCGCCGACGACCTGAGCGCCATCCTCGTCCCCGGAGCCGCCCGCGTCGACGGCCTCTCTGTCAGGGACGCCCTCCTCCAGGCCGCCCTCCGCCACGGCGCCGGCCTGCGCACCGGCGTCGCGACGCTCACCCCTGACGGCCACGTGCTGCTGGCCTCCGACGTCACCGCGGCCTCTCCCACCGGTTTCCCCCAGACGGAACCACTGGCGGGCGACGCGTCGTGGCGCCAGGCGGCCCCCGCAGCGGCGGGCGCGCAGCCGCC
>NZ_JBEXUP010000223.1:0-10757 GCF_040614375.1 Nonomuraea sp. NPDC005983 | reverse complement strand
CGTCCACCGCCGCGCTGCTGCGGGCCCGGGCTCAGGGCTGGGTGTCGGAGCGCGACACCGTCGTCAGCGTCGTGACGGGCGGCGCGCTCAAGCAGCCCAGCGCGCTGGCGCAGGCCGCGCCGCCGCCCGAGGGCACCGTCAGGGCCGATCCGGCCGAGCTGCTGCGGATCTTCCGGGGAGGCGCCACGTGAGCGTGCGGGAGATCAACGGCCGATCGGCGACGGGGGGGACGTGGTATCGCGATCGGCCTGGGGGCGGGCCCACCGGAGACGGGACCGAAGCGTCTTCGGCGGGCCGTGGTCAGGAGCGGCCGGCGTCAGTCGAGGAACAGGTAGTCGGCCTTGTAGGGCACCTTCGCCTTGGCCCCCGGCTTGCAGGAACCGGCGGGGGCGACGCCGCCGGCCGTGTTGAGCCGCAGGATCTGCGTCGCCCCGGCCAGCAGGCCACCGCGGGAGCCCGACTGGGTGGCGTCGAGCACCAGCTCGGGGATGTTCCTGTCGCCGTTCGGCGTCTTGGTGACGACCTTGCCGCGGACCGCGCTGCCGTCAGGGGCGATCCACTGCGGCGGGCCCGCGGCCGGGGTCACGAACGAGTGCGCGATGCCGCGCCTGAGCTCGGCCGACACGCCGTACTGGGTGAAGGCGTAGCCGCCGCCGGGCTGCTTGGCGCAGGAGTAGATCTGCCCGCCGCGCAGCACGTCGGCCGTGATCGCGCGGGGGTGGCCGAACGGCTTGCCCGACAGCTGGCCGCGCACCGCGCCGCCGTTGAAGTCCAGGGTGTGCAGGTTGCTGTAGTACCTGCCCGGGTGCGCCGCGATCCGCTTGACGATCGCGGACGCGACCGGGGTGTCGCCCGCCACGCCGGTCAGGTTCGCGGGCAGCCCCTTGGCGTCGGCGAACAGGTCGGCGACCACGTCGCCGTTCCTGCCGCGCCCGCCCTTGTGGATGTGCCCGTTGGTGACCGGGGTGAGCCCCGACCAGAACGCGGTGTACCCGATCGACGAGCCGTGCGGGCGTAGCCACCAGACGGCCCGCCCGTCGCGGTCGCCGCGCTTCTTGCCGTCGCCGGCCTGCACCTCCTGGCCGCCGTCGGCGCGGGAGGCCAGCGTGGCCTGGTTGCTGCCCTGCAGCACGCCGTCGAGGTCCACCGGACGGTCCAGCCGGTGGAACTGCCCACGGACCGCGCCCTTGGGGTGCTCGGCGTCGTGCAGGTTGGCGTAGAAGCCCTCGGGGTCGTCGAGGAGGGACTTGACCAGCTCGGGGCCGGCCTCGACGGTGCCGGTCACGCCGAGCACCGTCCTGGGCAGCGGCTTGGTGAAGAACTCCAGCTGGACGTCTCCGTTGCTGCCCTTGGCGCCCAGGTGGATATGGCCGGCGGTGGGCGGGTCGATCTTGTTCCACCGGATGGCGAACGTCACCTGGTCACCGCTGATCTTGATCACGACGGTCGCACGGCCGTCGGCGTCCCCCTTGACGCCGACCTCGTTGGCGCCCCGCAGGCCGGCGGCGAGGTACACGTCGTCACCCGAGGCGGCGTGCGCGGTCGTGGGGGTGAGGGCGGCGGCGAGCAGGCCGGTGGCGAGTGCGGCGCCGGAGAGGGCGAGCTTGGGGAGAGCCATGGCGGATCCTCTTCAACTGTCATCCGGTAGGTACGGGAAGCAGTACGGGATCCGCATTCGACAAGGTTCAACCCGTGTGTGAGTAAAAGTACACATTCGGCGGAAGACCGAGAAAAGCCCTCCCACCACAGGTGAGAGGGCTCGTCTCCGGCCGGATCAGATGTCGATCAGATGTCGGATCAGATGTCGATGGTCAGCAGGGTCTTGCCGGTGGAGGTCGTCACCTCGAACTTGTCGATCTGGTCGATCTGCCACGGGCTGCCGCCGTGCATGAACAGCGCCGGCTCGGGCGACCCCGGCACGCCGTACCCGGACGGCGGCACCGACCAGCCCGTCATGGACTTGCGCTCGCCCGACTTGGAGACCGCGACCAGCTCGCACTCCAGCGGCCCCTTCACGCCCGACAGCTTGAGCGCCGCGTGCGTGCCCCACGCCTTCGACTCCAGCACCAGCCCGCCGGTCACGCCGCCGACCCCGGTGCCGTTGATCGGCGTGCCGTCGGCGTAGAACTGCTCCGCCGGGCCCAGATGGCTCGCGTGCTCCCCCGCGAGCACCGTTCCCGGGTCGCCGCTTCCGAGCTGCGTCCCGATCGCGAGCCCGCCCGCCACCAGCGTGACCGCCGCCGCCACCCCGATCACGAACGTGCCCCTGCGGGTGCGCCTGTCGGCCGCCCGCTTGCGGCGCAGCAGGTCGATCACCTCGCCCTCCCCCTGCTGGGAGGGCTGGTGGGAGGGCGGATCCGCCTCGATCGGCCCCATCCCGGTCAGCGCGATCGCCACCCCGGACAGCTCCGTCAGCTCCTCCCGGCAGGCCGGGCAGAGGGAGAGGTGCTCCTCGAAGGCCAGCCTGTCGTCGTCCTCCAGCAGGCCCAGGGCGTAGGCGCCGACGTCAGTGTGCTCGACTCTCGCGTTCACGCCGTCACCCCTCTCTCCTCCAGCGCGACGCGCAGCGCGCGTACCGCGTAGTAGACCCGGGACTTCACGGTGCCCACGGGAATGCCGAGCGCCTCGGCGGCGTCGTTCACCGACCTGTCGCGCAGGATCGTCTCGTTGAGGATCTCGCGATGAGCCGGGGACAGCGCCTTGAGCGCCTCTGACACGACCACCTGGTGCAGCAGTGCCTCCATCTCGTCGGGCACGGGCACGCTCTCAAGCGGTCCGTCGCCCGATTCCTGGGGACGGGCTTCCCTGCGCCGCCGGTCATCGATCACGATACGACGGGCGACCGTGGCTAGCCAGGGCATGAGGGAGTCCGCTCCCGGATCGAGCTGTTCGGCGCTGCGCCAGGCGCGGATCATGGTCTCCTGGACCACGTCCTCGGCCCACTGGCGGTCACCGCCTGTCAGACGCACCACGAAGGCGAGCAGCGGCCGGTGGTACTCCCGGTACAGCGTGGAGACGACCAGCTCGTCGTCTGGCCGTGTGCGCCTGATCCAGTCGCGTAAGCGCGGCTTGCCCATGGGGGCTGCTCCCTCGGCCGAGGGTGGGGGATACGTGCTCAGTCGCATCATTCCCCTTTCTGAGTGCGTCGGCAGGAAGTACGGCCGTGATCCGGTAACGGTTCAATTCGCTGGCCGGAATGTCGGTTGCGCCGGGCTCCGAATCCTGCGTAAAGTCACTGCCGCACCCAGAAGGAGACGACGGAGGAGGTGAAGGCCATGCGGATTGTTCTGTTCTGCGCGCCGTTCATCAATCTCCGGGTGCCTGCGTAGTCACCCGGGTCCTTCTCGACCAAAGGTGTCACTCCGTTGTCTTTTGATCTTTCGCTGCTCGGCTGGACCACTTCTCGCGCCGCCGAGCTGCCCTCAGGAACCGTCCCCGCGAGGGTGGCCCGCGTCGACCGCGGAGCCGCCGAGGTGATCGCGGCCGACGGCCAGCATCACGTCAGGTACGCCGCCCACGTCCGCAGGGCGTCCGCCGGTGACCCGGTGGCGCTGCCGTGCGTCGGCGACTGGGTCGCGCTCCGGCAGCTGCCGGAAGGCCGCTACGAGCTGGACGCGGTCCTGCCGCGAAGCACCGCGTTCGTGCGCGGCGGCGTCAGCCGCGACTCCGTCGGCGGGCTGTCCGGCGACGGCCAGGGGCAGGTCCTCGCGGCCAACGTGGACGTCGTCTTCGTGGCCGAGCCGTCCATGCACGCCACCGACTTCGCCGACCTGAACCGCATCGAGCGGCTGGTCGCGCTCGCCTGGGAGTCGGGCGGCACGCCCGTCGTCCTCATCACCAAGTCCGACCTGTTCGAGCAGGGCCTGGAGGAGCTGCTCGCCGACGTGCACGCCGCCGCGCCCGGCGTGGACGTGCACGCCGTCTCCTCGCTGTACGGCGACGGCGTCGAACTCGTCCGCGGCTACCTGGAGGGCTCGCGCACCGCGGTCGTGCTCGGCCCCTCGGGCGCGGGCAAGTCCACGCTGGTCAACGCGCTCGCCGTGGACGGGGTGATGGAGACCCAGCAGGTGCGCGCCGCCGACGGGCGGGGCCGCCACACCACCGTCCACAGGGAGCTGATCCAGCTGCCCGGCGGCGGGCTGGTCATCGACACGCCGGGCATCCGCAGGATCGGCCTGTACGGCATCAGCGAGGGCGTGGAGCTGGTCTTCTCCGACATCGAGGAGCTGGCGGCGAGGTGCCGGTTCGACGACTGCGGGCACGACAGCGAGCCCGGCTGCGCCGTCCAGGCAGCTCTGGAGAACGGCGAGCTGCCCGAGCGGCGGCTGCACAGCTGGCGCAAGCTCCAGCGGGAGGCCGTGTGGATGGCCTCGCGCACCGACGCGCGGCTGCGTAAGGAGCAGCAGAACAAGTGGAAGATCATTCACAAGGAGATGCGCCGCTCGGGCAGATACCGGCCGTGACCGGGTAGCACTACGGCATGGACCGCCTGTTCGCCGACCGCGCGGAAGCGGGAGAGCTGCTCGCCGAGCGGCTGGGCCACATCCACGCCCCGGTGGTGCTCGCGCTCCCGCGCGGCGGGGTGGCGGTGGCCGTCCCCGTCGCCCGCGCGCTCGACGCCGAGCTGGACGTGCTCGTCACCCGGAAGATCGGCTATCCGCCGTTTCCCGAGATGGGCGTCGGCGCGATAGCCGAGGGCGGCGAGCCGGTGTTCGACCTGACGCTGCTGCACCGGCTCGGTCTCACGCCCGGGTCGCTGTCGGACGTGGTCGACAGGGAGCAGCGGGAGCTGGCCCGCCGGGTGCAGGCGTACCGCGGCGACCGGCCGCTGCCCGAGCTGGCGGGGCGGGAGGTGGTCGTGGTCGATGATGGGCTCGCCACCGGAGTCACCGCCAGAGCGGCGCTCAGGGCGGTCGCCGCGGCCGGGCCCGGCCGGGTCACGCTGGCCGTGCCCGTCGGGGCTCCCGACACCGTGCTGGCGATGCGCGACGAGGCGGACGAGGTGATCGTCCTGTCGACCCCGATGGACTTCCGGGCGGTGGGGCAGTGGTACGAGCGCTTCGACCAGCTCTCCGACGCGGACGTGCTCGACCTGCTGGCCGAACGCTAGGCCGCCAGGACGGCCCAGACGAACTTGCGCGGGCCGACGGGGGCGAGCCAGCCCCAGGCGACCGACAGCGCCTCGACCAGGCGCAGGCCGCGTCCGAACTCGGCGAAGACGTCCGGGACCGTCGCCACCGGCGCGGCCCGGCTGTAGTCGCTGACCACGCAGGCCACCTCGGGCCCGTGCGCCAGTAACCTGAGCTGAGCCGCGCCACCGGCGTGCCGCATCGCGTTGGTCACCAGCTCGGAGACCACCAGCTGGGCGTCGAAGGCCACCCGCTCACCCCCCCACGAGGTGAGCGTCCGGTCGACGAAGTGCCTGGCCGTGGAGACGCACGCCGGCTCGAACGTGGCGAACTCGTGAAAAGCGAAGACCGCGTCGCAAGGGCTGGTGCGTCCGTCTAGCAGAATGGACGAGAGCCAAGCCGGCGGCCCGTCGCCGGTGGTGGCGGCTTGCGGCCGAGCGTCGAAAGTCGTCATCCTGGCCCCCGAAGCCCATCGTGCGGTCTGGTGATCCAAAGCCCATCTTTACGGCGCGGGCTGACCGATGCAAGACTTTTCGTGGTTTACGGATGCAAATCGCATCTGCACGTGCAGATGACCTAGGAGATCGGTGTGAGCGCACAGAGCGCGGAAGGGAGCATCCTCGGCTACTCGCCGGGGAGCCCGACAGTCCTGCGTATCCTGCTGGGCACGCAGCTGCGCAGGCTCCGCACCGAGCGCGGCATCTCCCGTGAGGACGCCGGCTACGCCATCCGCGCGTCCCATGCCAAGATCAGCAGGCTGGAGCTCGGCCAGGTCAGCTTCAAGCAGCGCGACGTGGCCGACCTGCTCACCCTCTACGGCGTCACCGACCCGGCCGAGCGGGCGCCGCTGCTGGAACTGGCCGAACAGGCCAACGCGCCCGGCTGGTGGCACAAGTACGGCGACCTGCTGCCCAGCTGGTTCGAGGTGTACATCGGCCTGGAGGGGGCCGCCTCGACCATCCGGACGTACGAGAACCAGTTCGTGCCCGGCCTGCTCCAGGCCCCCGGCTACGCCAGGGCCGTGATCAGGCTGGCCCACGACAGCGCGCCCAGCGAGGAGCTGGACCGGCGCGTCGCGCTGCGCACCATCCGCCAGCAGCGGCTGGCCGGCGACAACGCGCTCACCCTCTGGGCGGTCATCGACGAGGCCGTGGTCAGGCGCATGCTCGGCGGCCCCGACGTGATGCGCGCGCAGATCGAGCACCTGCTGGAGATGACCGCGCAGCGCAACGTCACCGTCCAGGTCATGCCGTTCGAGCGGGGTGGGCACGCCGCGGCGGGCGGCCCGTTCAGCATCCTGCGCTTTCCCGAGCGGGACCTTCCCGACGTGGTCTACATGGAGCAGCTCACCAGCGCCCTCTACCTCGACAAGCCCGCGGAGTCGGAGCACTACGTGCAGGTCATGGACCGGTTGAGCGTCCAGGCCGACTCCCCGGCCGACTCCCGGCGCTTCCTGGAACGCCTCATCTCCATGTGATCCACTCCATACGTGATTTTTGGCCATCACGTATATGGCGATCAACGGGCTGCCGTATCGTCGGCGCAAGCACGGATGCACGTGCATCCGCAAGCGCGCTAGGAGCGTCCTTCATGCATGAGTTCCGCAACGGAACCCCCGCCGGCCGCCTCTCCGTCGTCTGGCGCAAGAGCAGGCGAAGCAATCCCAACGGCAACTGCGTCGAAGTGGCCGACCTGCCCACGGGGGAGATCGCCATGCGAAATTCGCGCTTCCCCGACGGCCCTGCGCTGGTCTACACGCGGGCCGAGATCACCGCGTTCGTTCTCGGAGCCAAGGACGGGGAGTTCGACGACCTGATCGTCTGACACCGGCCGGACCGCCCGGTGAAACGACGAAGACGCGCCCGCCGTCCGATGGGACGACGGGCGCGTCTTTCGCGTACTGGGGCTGTGGACCAGGCCTGATCAGGCAGGTGTCCCGACCGGGTTCACCGGAGCCTGCGCGTGGCGGGCCAGGCTCCAGTTCATCGGGACAACTGTGTGATCACGCGGCGGTCGTGCGCTGCCGGGTGGGCCGTCAGGCGGCGGAGATGCCGGCGCTGGCGGCGCGGCGCATGCGACGACGACGCTCGGAGGCGCGCTCGTCCTCGTTGAGACCGCCCCACGTGCCGTACTTCTCCGGACGGGACAGCGCGTAGTCTAGGCACTCGTTGCGGACGGGGCACTGGGCGCAGATCGCCTTGGCCTTCCGCTCACGTACGTCGCGCTCGGGCTGCCGCTCTCCGTCAGGGCCGAAGAAGAGCACGAGGTCCTCACCCCGGCACGCGGCATCATCCTGCCAACCCCAGCTTGGGCGCGGGCGGGCGAGCTGCCGACGTACCTGAGACATGAGAAAACCACCTTTGTGAGAGGTATTTCGGTAATTGGGCCGCATTGGACGCTTTCGGCGTCACTGGTCCAACGCAAAGCAGGGCCGTGATGTTCCCGTGATCAGGTAAGGGCGGGCGTGGCGTACCGCACAGGCGTGAGCCTGTCCAGCGAAACCAGCCGGTAGGTAGTGATCGTCTCGGCGCAAGCCGTACCACACGGCGCCTGGAACGCCGATGGCTCGATCACAACCTGGAACCGGACGTCGCCGCAGCGCACGACTGCTTCGGTGACGTCACCGTCCGACCTGGAGGATTCCACGGCCACCGCGCCGATGGAGCACTCTCCCGTATGGGCTCGGGCGAAGTGCTCGACGGCCTGCAATGGCTCAGGGATACCTGCGCGCCCCCGGTAACGGCCGAGAATGATCTCGCCCGACCGGTACGCGTTAGCCGCTGCGATCGCAGCGGCCTGAGACATGCTGCCGTAGAAAATTCCGTGTGGCAAGCACACGAGGTTGGCGGCGTAGCGATCGCCGCCAACGTGTGATGTTTCCCACACCCTGCCAGGCAGAAACTTCGCCAGTTCGCGGGCGAGGGGTAGTCCAATGCGGGCGCAGCACGCATTGCGCTTGGCGTGCGTGCAGACCAGAAATACCGGCTCGTCTTCAAGTATGCAGGACTCCGGGACCACTCCGGCCACCACCGCGTCCAAGTCAAGATCGTCGGGACCTGCGACTACTCCACCGGCCAGCCAGGGGGTTTCGCCTGCTCCGTACCCCACTAGCACACGGATCCCCTGGCCTGGTGGGCGGGTTCGCCGTCCGGGGCGGCGGATGAGCTGGGGGCGTATCCCACGTTCGAGCGCCCGCCGGACGAGTTCGGAGATCTTTTCAGGAAGTTCGAAGGATTCCAGATGCGACGGCCAGGGCCCCGCGTACTCGATCAGCAACCAGAGCCGGGCCCCCACGGTGGCGCTGGCCAGCGTGGGCACGCCACCGTGGTGGCTGGCGTCCGGATGTTCACAGATCCTGGGCAACCCGAGCCCTCCTTCGCAGTGGATTAGGTAAGACTAACCTAACGACCGCGACACTGGCCCGCGCGAGGCGGCTGCGCGTCCTGGACGCCCATGGGGCGGTCAGTGAAGGAGGGCGCGGGCCGCCGGGAGGGCGGCGGCGCGGTCTTCGGGGACGAGGCCGATCCGGGTCCTGCGGTCGAGCAGGTCGCCCTCGTCGAGCGCCCCCTCGTGCCTGACCGACCACAGTAGCTCGCCCTCGGTGATGCCCAGGCCGACCTCCTCGGGATAGGCCTTGACCAGCTCGTGCACGGCCCGCGCCTCGCTGCCGTACCGTTCGGCCAGCCTCGGCGGGACGTCGGCGCGCTGCGGGCCCGCCCCGACGAGCGGGAGCCGGGCGGTGCGGCCGGGCCCGGCCTGGAGGTTCCCGGCCGAGACCGCTCGATCCACCGCGTCCTCGGCCATCCGCCGATAGGTCGTGAGCTTGCCGCCCACGACGGTGACGAGCGGGCCGTCGGCGAGCACCGCGTGCCTGCGGGAGAGGTCGGCCGTGCGCGTACCGGTCCTGGGGGAGCCGGCCGCGTCTGCGTCGGCGTCCAGCAGCGGCCTGAGGCCCGCGTAGGCGCCCGCGACCGCCTCGCGGGGCAACGGGGTCTCGAGGATCGCGTTCAGGACGCCCAGGAGCGCTGTGACGTCCTCCTCGGGCACTTCGGGCTCGTCGGGGACGGGCCCGTCCACGGGCTCGTCGGTCAGGCCGACGTGGACGCGCCCGTCGGCCTGCGGCAGCACGAGCGCGAACCGGTTGGACTCGCCCGGCATGGGCACGTGCAGCCCGGCCAGCAGCCCCGGCAGCGCCCCCGCCCGCAGCACCAGGTGCGTTCCGCGCGAGGGGCGCAGCCGCACCCGCGGGTCCAGCCCGCCCGCCCAGACTCCGGTCGCGTTGACCACGGCCCTGGCCCTGATGGTGAACTCCGCGCCGGTCAGCTCGTCGCGGACCCTGGCGCCGGTGGCCGTCAGCTCCAGAGCGCGGCAGCGGGTCAGGACGCGGGCCCCGTGCGCGGCGGCCGTCCTGGCGAGGGCCACGACCAGGCGGGCGTCGTCGAGCAGGCGGCCGTCCCAGGACAGCAGCCCGCCGCGCAGGCCGTCCTCGCCGAGGAACGGCGCGAGCGTGTGCGTGCGGGACGCCGTCAGGCGGGTGGGGCCCGGCAGGAGGCGGCGCGGGGTGCGCGCGGCGGCCCGCAGCCCGTCGCCGAGCCGGTAGCCGGTCATCACCAGCGCGGCCTGCGCCCTGGAGACGCCCGAGGTGAGCGGCAGCACGTACGGGTGCGCCCTGACCAGGTGCGGGGCGGTGTGCCTGAGCAGGACGCCGCGCTCGACGGCGCTCTCGTAGGCGACGCCCACCTGCCCCCTGGCCAGGTAGCGGAGGCCGCCGTGGATCAGCTTGGAACTCCACCTGGACGTGCCGAAGGCCAGGTCGTGCGCGTCGACGGCGGCCACCGAGAGCCCGCGCGAGGCGGCGTCGAGCGCGGCGCCCGCGCCGGTCGCGCCGAGGCCGACGACCAGCACGTCGAGCCGCTCGTCGGCGACCTGGGCCAGTTCCCTGGCCCTCCTTGCGGCGTTCAGCGAGCTATCCAAGGTAGGCCTCCAGCATGGCCGTCAGTTCGGCGTCGAGGTCGTCGAGGGTCGCCGGGCCGAGCATCGTCGGCGCCGACAGCAGGAACGACTGGGCCGCCAGCAGCACCGCCCTGGCCCTGTGAGGGTCGCCGAGCGCGGCTTCGAGCATGTCCAGGACCGCGTCCTGGCTGGCGCCCCGCCGGTTGAGCAGGTAGGGCAGGAGCAGTTCGGGGTCGGCGTCCACGATCTTGCGCCAGAGCGGGTGCTCCCGCAGCCGCCGCACGCCCTCGACCACCGCGCCGACCGGCTCCGACAGGTCCAGCTCCGCGACCACCCGCATCCATTCGCGGGTCATCAGGTCGGCGACCAGCGTGCGCACGTCGGGCCAGTGGCGGTAGATCGTCATCCGGGAGACGCCCGCCCGGCGTGCCACGTCGGTGAGCGTGGTGCGGCGCACGCCGTAGGCGAGCACGCAGTCGCGCGCCGCGTCCAGCACGGCCTCGTTGTGACGATTCGACGTCATGTGTCACAGTGTAGACGTGTCTCCACAATCGATGAACTGGGCAGGCTGGGGCGACCCGGCCAAGGCCCGGGAGCTGGCGCGCCCGACTCAACCGGCCGGTCAGATCGAAGTTCCAGGCGTGGTACGGGCACACGATGCTGCGCCGGACACCG
>NZ_JBEXUP010000222.1:0-10777 GCF_040614375.1 Nonomuraea sp. NPDC005983 | reverse complement strand
ACGTACGTCTCGGACAAGAGCGAGACTTTCAGCAGCATGCCGGCCACCACCAGCAGCAGGAGCCGGCCTGCTCGTCGAGTGAGCAGGCCGGCTGCGAGCCCGGGACATGCTCGGAGGGTGTCCCGGGCTCCGCGGAGCTCGGGACACCCTCCGACCGGGCCGCAGCCCGGGTGAGCAAGCCCCGGGTGAACAAGCTACGCGGCCGTAGCGGTCAGGCGGCCTGGGCGACGCCGCTGTCGACCTTGGTCAGGTGGACAGGGAGGCTGCGGTGGCCGTTGAAGATGAACGTCGGCAACGGCTGAATCTCCTCGACGGGAACGGCGAGGCTCAGGTCGGGGAAGCGTTCGAACAGCGAGGACAGGCCGACCGTCGCCACCATGACGGCGATACCCGCGCCGAGGCAGAAGTGCGGGCCGTGGCCGAAGGACAGGTGCCCCTTGTCCGGTCGCGTGATGTCGAAGACGCACCTCGACTCGCCGTGCACGGCGGGGTCGCGGCCGATCGCGGCGTAGTTGACCAGGAGCGGGTCGCCTTTGGGGATGGTCACGTCGCCCAGGTCGATGTCCTCGACGGCGTATCGCAGCGGCAGGTTGGCGATCGGCGACTCCAGCCGCAGGACCTCGTCGATGACGTCGTCCCAGCCGGCCTTCCCGGACTTGACCAACTCGAGCTGCTCGGGGTGGCTGAGCAGCTGGGTGATCGCCAGGTCGAAGAAGTTGATGGTGGTCTCCGAGCCCGCGCCGAGGATCGCGAAGATCGTGTCGGCGAGCTCCTGCTCGCTCAGCCGCGAGCCGTCCTCGTCCCGGGCGGCGATCAGGTCGCTGGTGATGTCCTCGCCGGGCTGGGCGCGCTTGAGCGCGATCAGGTCGGCGATGGCGGTGCGCCAGCCCAGCAGAACCTCCTGAGCCTGCTCCGGGCTGATGGTGGTCTGCGCCATCATGTCGAGGACCTTCGCGGTCGCGACCCTGGCCTCCTCGGACATGCCGATCAGGTCCGCGACCAGCATGCCGGGCAGCGGGTAGGCGAACCGCTCCTTGAGGTCCACCACCTCGCCGGGCGGCACGGCCGACAGGGCGTCCAGCAGCATCGTGGTCAGCTCGACCACCCGCGGGCGGATCTCCTCGGTCCGCCGTGGGGTGAACGCCTTGCCGATCAGCCGGCGCAGCCTGCGGTGGTCGGCGCCGTAGGTGGTGGACACGTTGTCCATCGCCACCCAGCTGATCAGCTCCCAGTCGGGCCGGATCTCGCCGTTGATGAACGCCGGCCAGTGATTGCGGGCGCTCTTGCTGACTCTGGCGTCGGTCAGCAGCCGCTTGCTCACCTCGTAACTGTTGACCGACCAGACGCGTACGCCACCAGGCAGCTCCACCTGGACGGCGGAGCCCTGCGCGCGCAGCGCGTCGGCTTGGCCGTGGATGTCCTGGCCGGTCGGGTCCAGGAAGGGACAGCGCTTCTCCATCGGACGTCTCCCACTGTTCTCGTAGCCGTTGCTGTGAACCGGTCAGGCCGGGCGCTGGGCGGTGATGAATACGAACGTCGCGGTGCTCGCCGACTCCTTGCGCACGACCAGTCCCGCGTCGGCGAGCCATTGGCGGATCTGGTCGAGCTCGAACAGCATGTGGCCGTCCGGGCGGCTGGGGAAGAAGTGCGACGCCTGGAAGTAGCGGGCGACGGGGTCGTCGCTCCACCGGAACGTCATCATCGTGAGGATGCCGCCGGGACGCAGGCAGCGGCCGATCTCGGCGATGGCCGTCGCGGCGTCGTCGGGGAAGGCCTGCAGCGCGTTCCAGAGGTTGATCGCGCCGACGCTTGCGTTGCGAAACGGCAGGTTGAGGGCGCTGCCCCTGACGGCGGGCACCTCGGGCAGCCGGCCGCGCAGCACGTTGAGCATGGGCAGGAGCATGTCCACCGCGATCAGCCGGTCGACGCCGACGGCCTCGGCCACCACGGCGGTCCACCGGCCGGCCCCGGCGGCCAGGTCCACGACCGGCCCCTCGGTGGACTTGAGGTTGTCGATGATGTAGGCGTCCTCGTCGGCCGGGGTGACCGCGTTGCCGAAGTTGCTGCCCGCCAACCGCAGGTAGGAAGGGCGCTGCACGGCCTCGTACACCAGGCCCATGGTGGGCATCTCGGTCAGTTTCTGCAGCAGGTCCGCGGTCGCCTCGTGGGCCGGCTGGCCGTCACGGACGCCGGCGGACAGGTCGAGGATCCCGTTGGCGCTGGGGTAGGTGGTGGCGCACGTGTCGCACCGGGCGCCGTTCTCCAGCACCGCGATCGGGCCGCGGCAGGTGGGGCAGCGCAGCAGCGCGGCGCGCGGGCCGAACGTCTCGTCCACCGGCCGGACCGGCGCCTGCTTGATGGCCTCCCGCTCGGGAACGGTTCGGACGGTCACGGGGGCGGGCGGGCCGTTGCGCACCGCCCAGTAGGCCAGGGCGCCGGTGAACGCCCAGAGGGTCCGGGTGTCGTTCTCCCAGTTCTTGACGATCTGCTGGGGGCTGAGGCCCTTCAGCGCGGCCTCGGCGAAGGCCGCGTCCTTCTCGTCGAGCGTCCACACCGACGGAGCGGGCCACACCCGGCCGAGGTCGGGGCGCTGCGGGTCGAGTTCGGCCAGCCCGCGCTCCAGGCGGGTCCGCTCCTCGATCTCGAGGGGGAGCTCGCCGGTGACGGCGAGAATGCGGTCGCGGTCGGCGGGGAAGTGGGCGAGCAGGTAGAGCAGCGCGAGCGTCAGCGGCTGCCCGCTCGTGCCGCCGCGCACCAGGTCCAGGTAGCGATCCAGGCCGGCGCGCACGGCGGTGGCCACCTCACCGTCGAGGCGCGGGTACTCCGCCTCGGCGAGCAGGCCGAGCAGGATGGCGAGGTACCCCTGGCGGTCGGAGCCGACCTCGTCGAGCGCGGCCACCAGCGCCGGCGTCGCCTCCAGGGCGAGGTCGGTCAGTTCTCCCTCGCTCCACAACGCGCCGGCAAGTCGGTGAAACGCCGCGTCGAGACCGTCGGGCGTCGCATTGATGAACGAGTTCACCAATTCCGCGACGGTCGAATGGGTAACAGAGGCTTTCATCAGGGATTCCTCCCGGAGGCGAATGGGCAGGCCGGGCCAATAGCGATCGTGGCATCGACGGCGGCGGCCGGACATCTTCCGTTATGCGGCCCGGCCGGCTGCCGCGAGCCACGGTTTATCGCCGGTTTCGTTCGCGGGCGCGGCATAGTCGAATGCGTCGATATATGGCCGCTCGGCACGCGGCGCCATTCTGCTGATGCGCCGTCGATTCAGCTGCCAAGAGCGCAAGCCGAGAGATGCGACCACGGCGGATCGGCGGCCACGATGGCCTCGCCAACAACGGCGACCCGGGTGGGCACATGAGCAAGACTGCGGATATCGGCGAGCATTACGACAAGCGCTCGCCGATCGGCGACGAACTACGCAACGGCCAGCTGCACATGTGGTACTGGTACGACCGCGAGGACGACGCGTCGCTGCCCGAGGCGGTCCACCGGATGACCCGCAAGGTGACCGACACCCTTGGCCTGCGGGCCGGCGAGCACGTCCTGGACGCCGGTTGCGGGCCTGGGGAGACCGCGGTCTACCTCGCGACGCGGTTCGGTGTGCGGGTCACCGGGATCACGGTGAGCCGTTTCGAGATCGAGCGTGCGGTACAGCGTGCGAGCTCCGGCGGCGTCGCCGGCACGGTGACGTTCGCGTACGACGACTTCACGGCGCTGTCCTGTGCGGACGCCACGTTCGACGCGGTGCTGGCGCTCGAGTCGCTGCAGAACGCTCCTGACCTCGACCAGGTGTTCGCCGAGCTGTACCGCGTGCTGCGCCCGGGAGGGCGCATCTCCTTCTCCGACTTCAGCCTGGCGGACCAGGGAGATCCGGCGCGGGTGGCCACGTTCATGGACACCCTCAAGCTGGCGAGGCTGCCCACGCTGCCGCAGTGGCTGGAGCACGCGCGGGCCGCCGGCTTCGAGATCGAGGAGTACACGGAGTGCGGTCCGCGGGTCTTCGGCCAGAAGGCCAAGTACCTGGAGGCGGCGCTGCGCATGCGGGACGAGGTGACGGCCAAGTTCGGCGAGGACGCGGTCGACGAGTTCTCCCGGCTGCACCACGGCTTCTTCGTACCGCGCAGGAACCAGATCGGCTACGTGATCGTCTCGGCGAGGAAACCTCACCGGTGAGACCCTCTTGGGAGTTCAGATGCTGAAAGGACGGCACTCTCCGGCTCTGGAGGGAGACGGCTGGGACCTGCTGGTCCGGCGCGACGACCTGACGGCCGCCGAGGTCCGGCCGGCGCCTCAGCCGGTGCTCGCACCGGGTGAGGCGCGGCTCGCGGTCGAGAAGTTCGCGCTGACCATGAACACCGTCACCTACGCCCGGCTCGGCGACTCGGAGCTGCCGTTCTGGGCGGCCTTCCCTGGCCCGGCGGGGTACGGCCGGGTGCCGGTGTGGGCCTTCCTGCGGGTGACCGACTCGCGCAACCCCGACATCCCCGTCGGGGGCCGGTACTTCGGCTTCGTACCGATGGGCACGCACCACACGGTCGCGGCGCAGCTCACGACCCGCGGTTTCGTCGACACGGCGCCGCAGCGCGCCTTCCTGCCCACGTGGTACCGGACGTTCCAGCGCGCGGCGGAACCGGACGCGCTCGACGATCGGCGGGCCGTGTTCCGGCCGATCTTCCCCGCCTCGTTCCACCTCGCCGACTTCGTCGCCGGGCACGCCGAGCGGGGCGCCAAGTCGGTGCTGATCACCAGTGCGTCGAGCCGGACCGCCATCGGGCTGGCCGAGCTGCTGGCCCGGCACGGCGACCTGCCGACCGTCGGGCTCACCTCGTCCGCCAACGTCGGCTTCGTCGCCGACGTTGGCTGCTACGACATGGTGGTCGGCTACGGCGAGCTCGCCTCGGTCCTCGCGCCGGCGGTGTTCGTCGACTTCACCGGTGCGCACCGGTCGATCTCAGCGCTCTACGAGCGGTTCCCCGGCCAGCTGGCGCACACCGCGCTGGTCGGCTACACGCATCCGGAGTCGGTACAGCAGCCGCCGGACCTGGCCGAGCCGGAGCCGGAGATCTTCTTCACCCCGGCCGTGGAGGAGCAGACGGTGGCGGACGAGGGCGAGGACCACTTCTACGCCCGTTACCACGACGCCGAGCAGCGGTTCCTCGAGTCGACGACCGCCTGGCTCAGCATCCGCCGGCAGCAGGGCCCGGAGGCGGTCGCGGAGGTGTTCCGCGCTCTGCTCACCGGGCCGCAGCCGCCCGGCTTGTCCTATGTGCTCAGTCCATGAGAGACGGTCGGAGGAACTACCGTGTCGTTAACTACCGGCGAGGACCGCAAGTCGGACGGGCCTGACCAACCATCGCGGCCGGCGGGTGCCGCACAGCGCGAGGGGAAGCCGTTCTGGCGGCGCCCGTGGATCATTCCCCTGTGGCTGGTGACAGCCGCGTTCCTGTACCTGCAGGCGGGGCCGTTCGTCGGCACGCCGGAGGCCGAGGCGCAGATTCCGGCGCACGACGGCTTCCCGGCCTACTACCCGCTGCTGATCACGCACATCTCGCTCGGCACCGTCGCCATGGTGACCTGCTGCCTGCAGGTGTGGCCGTGGATGCGCAGGCGGCACCCCGCGGTGCACCGGGCCATGGGGCGGATCTACGTGCCCGCCACCTTGATCAGCGGTGTCTGCGGGCTCATCATCATCCCGTTCGCGCCGGTGGTCGGCCAGATCGGCGCGTTCATGTCCACCACGCTGTGGATCATCACCACGCTGGTGGGGTTCTGGGCGGTCCGCACGGGCCGGTACGTCCTGCACCGCCGGTTCATGCTGTACAGCTTCGCGCTGGTGATGAACAACGTGTGGGGCCTGACGATGGCGAAGATCATCATCGGGTTCGGGATCAAGATCGACTTCACCTATCTGGGAGAGGCGGCCCGCTGGATCGGCTGGGTGGTGGACCTGATGCTGGTCCAGTGGTTCCTGTACCGGACCGCCAAGCAGCCGGTCGAGGGCCCGGCGCGCCGGCGGGCCGGCGCCTGACAGCCCGGAGCCGGACACCGCGCAGAAGGGGCCTGCCTGCGAAAGAGCTGTGGCCCGGACCGCTCCGAGAGCGTCCGGGCCACAGTGCTGTGCGAGGGGCTGTGCGAGGTGGTGTGCCGGATCAGGTGCCGACGAGCAACCAGCTCCCGTCGCGAGGGCCGGGGCCGAGGCAGGTGGCGTTGTAGGCGTCCAGGGCCTTCTGCGCTTCGGCGGTGGCCCGGGTGAACCGGGTAACCGGTTCGGCGCCGCGCACCAGCACGTCCTCCATCGCCGCCATGATCGCGGTCTGGATGCCGTGCGAGCCGGGGAACACCGGCCCGTTCGACCCGGGTGAGCCGTCGGTCCGCTCAAGCTGGTCGGTGGCCACCCGGTGCAGTGGCTGCTCGGCGAACCAGCCCTCCTGTTCGAGTACGGCGACGGCGCCGTAGGTGGCGGGCGTGGAACCGACGGCCTTGTGCCAGTCGGCCCCGTTGCGCGGGCTGTTCACGTACTGGATGAACGCCAGCGCGCCGTCGCGCAGCGCCGGATCCAGACCGTCGGCGAGCCAGAGGGCGTCGCCGCCGATCCAGTTGCCGACCGGCGCGATCCGCTCGTTGTGCGGCAGGCTGCTCGCCGTCACCTCGAATCCGCCCGCCCGGCCGACCTCGGACATGGCGGCGATCTCGAAGGAGGAGCCGAACCGGAACACCACCCGCTGCTCGGCGAACGCCCGGCCGCTGCCGACCCAGTCCTCGAACGCGCCCGTGTAGAGGTACCACCCACGCTCGTTGAGCTGCCGCCACCAGGCCACATAGGACATGATCTCGTCGGAGGCGAGGTCCACCCTGCCGGCGCGGGCGGACCGGCCGTTGTCGTTGTCCAGGAACAGGCCGCCCTGCTGGGCGACCGCGTGCTGGAACAGCTTCCCGTCGTCCGGCCAGGTGACCGCGAACTCCGGCCCGCCGTCGAGCCGCTCGATCGCCTTGCACGCCGCGATGAGGTCGGCCCAGGTCCGCGGCACCGCACTGACTCCCGCGGCACGCAGCATCGTGGTGTTGGTGTAGAGGAGCATCGTCGAAAGCGTCAGCGGGACGGCCGCGACCTCACCGCCGATGGTGTAGAAGCCGCGGCAGGCCGCGATGAGGTCGTCGAGGATGACCGGCTCGCCGAGGATCTCCGTGCGGCCGGCGACCTGGGCCCCGATCGAGGTGAACAGCGGCCGGCCGTCGCGGGTGACCGTGTCGATCGCCTGCTGGGACGCGCCGGAGTAGTAGGACGCGATCGTCGGCGGCGTACCGGCCAGCGCCAGCCGGGACACCTCGGCCGGCAGGTCCTCGTAATAGCAGCCCCGAATATTGACCCGATATTCGGGATGTGCTCGTTCGAACTCCGCGGCCCACTTCCGGACCGGTTCGAGAAATCCCGGAAACGGATATTCGGACAGCACGGCGTCGATCACGAACGGCGGTGAGCCTGTCGATGCGTCCGAAGGCATGAGACCTCCATTTGAGCGAGAGCGGCCGGTGCGCGGCGCGCGACGGTTTCGCCGTCCATGCTGACATCGGCCTTCATCGTCGGCATCTCCCTGGTGGCGGCAATTTGGGAGATGTAGTCGCTGACGCGATTTTGTGATGCTGAACGCGCAGCAACGCTTCCAGTAAAGGATGTGCGGTATATGTCAGTTCTCGCTGCGAGTATTGGCGAACAAGGATTTCCTCGCCCGCCCGAACCGGGCCTGACTCCGGCGGACGTCATCACCAGGGCGGAGGCCATCGCGGCCACCCTCGTGGAACGTCAGCAGGAGACCGAAGACCGCACCTTCTACGCGTCGGACACCCACGAGGTGTTCGCCAAGGCCGGCTTTTACCGCATTCTGGTGCCTCGCCGCTTCGGCGGCTACGAGTTCGGCGTGGACACGTTCATGCGCGTCTCGATGGCGCTGACTCGCGGCTGCCCGTCGACGGGCTGGATGTACACCCTCGGCGCCGCGCACGCGCTCGCCGTCGCCACGATGTTCCCGGAGCGGACACAGGAGGAGATCTTCGCGGCCGGCGACTTCATCTGCCCCGCGACGGTCATGCCGGCCGGCACCGCCGAGCGCGCCGACGACGGCAGCTGGGTGATCAACGGAACCTGGAGCTACTGCTCGGGTTCGCCCTACGCGACGCACTTCCTCGGCCACGCCCTGGTCTCCCGGGCGGACGGCGAGCCGACGCCGATGATGTTCATCGCGCCGCGGAGCGAGTGGCGCCGGCTGGACGACTGGGGGCAGCAGCTCGGCCTGCGCGGCAGCGGGTCGCACAGCATCACCATCGACAACGGCCGCGTCCCGGACCACTTCACTCTCGACGGCCACATGAGCGAGTTCTCGGTCGCCGACAGCGCGCCCGGGCTGCGCCTGCACCGCAACCCGGAGTACGGCGGCGGGCCGTTGAGCTTCATGAACCTGGAGAGCGCCGTGCTCGCCGTCGGCATCGCCAGAGGAGCCCTGGACGCCTACGAGGACCTGATGCGCACGCGCACCACGTTGTTCCCGCCCGTCGTCCCACGCACCCACGACCCGGACTACCAGTTCTGGTACGGCGAGGCCGCCGGCCTGATCGCCACCGCGGAGGCCGCCATCCTCAACGCGACGCAGCAGTGGCAGGAGGCCTGTGCGCGCGGCCCGGCCACGTTCACCAGGGAGTTCGAGATGCGCGTCGCCACGATCTGCCGTCAGGTGGTCGAGTTGAGCTGGCGCGCCGTCGAACAGCACCTGCTGCCCACCGCGGGTTCCAGCGCGGTGCGCAGGGGCCAGCGGCTCGAACGCGTCTGGCGGGACATGTCCATGTTGCACACCCATGCGGGCTTCACCGTTTTTCTCGCTGCCAAGGCGCAGCGCGAGCTCGCCAAGGCTCGCTTCGACATCGAGGAGGTACCGCGATGAGCCAGCGCCTAGGCCACCGCGCGATCGTGCTGGGCGGAAGCATGGCCGGGCTGCTCGCGGCCCGGGTGCTTGCCGAGTCGTTCGCCGAGGTGGTGATAGTGGACCGCGACGAACTGACCGGCGTGACCACGGCCCGGCGCGGGGTGCCGCAGGGCCGGCACGTGCACGGGCTGCTGGCGCGCGGCCAGCAGATCCTGGAGGAGCTGTTCCCCGGCTTCACCTCGGGCGCGACCGCCGCCGGCATCCCGACGGGCGACCTCGGCGAGCTTCGCTGGTTCTTCGGCGGTGCCCGGCTGAAGCCGAGCACCACCGGGCTGATCTGCGTGTCGGCCACCCGGCCCATGCTGGAGTCCCATGTGCGGGCCAGGGTGGCCGCCCTGCCCAACGTGTCGCTGATCGAGCGGGCCGACATCGTGGGCATCACCACGACCCGCGACAACTCCCGGGTGATCGGGGCGAGGATCCACCGCCACGCCAAAGGGAGCACCGAGGAGGTCCTGGACGCCGAGCTCGTCATCGACGCCACCGGCCGCGGTTCGCGAACGCCGGTGTGGCTGGACGAACTCGGCTACGGGCGGCCGGACGAGGACCGAGTCAAGATCAACATCAGCTACACGTCCAGGATCTACCGGCTTGCCGACGAATCGGTTCTGAACGGCGACCTGTCGATCAACCCGGTGGCGACGCCCGCGGCACCGCGCGGCGCGTTCTTCTCCCGGATCGAGGACGGCAAGTGTGCGCTGTCGCTCACCGGTGTGCTCGGCGACAGCGCGCCGACCGACCCCGACGGGTTCCTCGAGTACGCCAGGTCCCTTCCGGTGCCGGACATCTACGAGATCATCCGGGACGCCGAACCGCTCTCCGACGCGGTCGTCTACCGCTACCTGGCGAGCGTCCGGCGCCGCTACGAGCGCCTGGCCCGCTTCCCCAAGGGTTTCCTCGTGCTCGGCGACGCGGCCTGCAGCTTCAACCCGGCCTACGGCCAGGGCATGACGGTCGCGGCGCTCGAGGCGCTGACCCTGCGGGAGCACCTGACCCGCGGCATGCCCGAGGCGGCCGGCTTCCACCAGGACATCTCCCGCGTCATCGACGTGCCGTGGGACATGGCGGTCGGCGGGGACCTCAGCTACCCCCAGGTGGAGGGCCCTCGCCCGCTGAAGGTCCGGATCGGCAACGCGTACGTCGCCAAGGTGCACGCCGCCGCGACCCGCGACCCCGAGGTGACCAGGGCGTTCATGCGGGTGGCGGGCATGGTCGAGGCGCCGACGGCGCTCATGCGTCCCAGCATGATGCTGCGCGTGCTGCGCAACGGGAAGCCGTCGGAGTCGGCTCCCCTGCCGCGCACGGACAGCGGAACCGGCAGCGGGCCCGACAGCGGACCGGACGACGTGCGGGCCGCGCGCGCCGCCTGAATCCGCCTACTCCGGACGGGCCGGTCACCGAAGAGGTGATCGGCGGCGACATCGACGTGACCGCGACGTGACGGCAGGGCAGGGGAATGGGATCCGACGATGGCGCGGCGAGTTTCGCCGTCACCACCAGCGCGCAGGACGGGCTGTGGTTGCTGGCGGAGCTGTCGCCCGAGTCGCCGGCGCACACCGTGTGCCGGGCGTACCGGGTGGCCGGGCCGCTGGACGTCGGCGGGTTGCGGGCGGCGTGGCGGGCGGTGGTCCGCCGGCACGAGAGCCTGCGCTGCACGCTCGTCGAGCGGGCCGGTCGGCTCGCGGCGCGAATCGCCGGGGACGTCGCCGATGACGTGTGGTCGTTCGTGGATCTCGCAGCGCGGCCGGCCGAGCACCCTCACGCCGCCGCCCGCGAGTTCGGCGCCGGGCTGGCCGCGG
>NZ_JBEXUP010000221.1:0-10816 GCF_040614375.1 Nonomuraea sp. NPDC005983 | reverse complement strand
CCCGAAGGCAGGGGAAAGATCACAAGCGTCAAGGTTCCGACGATCCGCCCTTGCGCGCGAGCCACCAGTACCGTGTTCGCTGGGAAGGCCAGCAGTCGGCCCACGGCTTCGTGATCGAGTGCTTTCGCGGTTGTCGACAGTTGCGGCAACAGTTGGCTGAGCGCGGCCACAACATCGTCACTTGCCTGGCGCACGATCTCAATCTCGACGCTCATGGACTCGACCTTACCGATCGACCCGCGCCCCGGTCTCACTCGTCGCGACGCGACACACGCCGTCTGCCTGATCATCCCGTCTGCCGTCGACCCGCCCGCAGGGGAAGCGGGCCAGGGCCACGGGTACCAGATGGAGCGCCCCACCGGACGAACGATCTGGTACCCGTGGCCCTGGTCTGCTCGGCTTGTCCCGGGTCGATGGTGGGCGGGATGATCAGGCTTCCACCTCAGCAACCTACGGCGTCAAAGTGCGCATGGCGCGGCGATCATCCCGGAGCCGGAGCGCCCCCGCCGGAGGCGCCGTCTTTTGAGGGCGTCGGGCGCGAGTTGTGTCTGTCGGTCCATTCGCTGTCGAGGATGCCGAAGAGGGCGGAGTCTCGCCAGCCGTCGGGCAATTTGGCGGTGTGGCGCAGGTGACCTTCGTGTGTCATCCCGAGTTTCTTCAGGATGGCTGCGGAGGCGGCGTTTCGCGGATCACAGGTGGCGTAGATGCGGTGCATGCGGAGTTGGTGGAAGCCGATGCGCAGGAGTTGTCGGCCGATGGCGGTGCCTAGGCCGCGGCCCCAGAGGCGGGGGTGGGTGATGTACTGGACTTCTCCTTGGGCGTGTTGGAGGCTGCGAATACGGAACTCCCCCATTCCTATGACCTCGTCGTCATGGAGGGCTGCGTAAGCGAAGCGTGTTTGCGGCTCTTCGTGCCATGCGGCTACGGCTTGTGCCACGAACTCACGGGTTTGGGTGAGGGAGTTGGGTCCCCATGCCTGATACCGGCAGACCTCGGGGAGGCTGGCCCAGGAGTGGACGGCTTCGACATCGGTGGGCTGGAGCTGCCGGAGTCGGACTTCGGGATGGCTCATGATCTGAATCATGCCGGGTGATTGAGATGACGCGGTTCCATGGCGTCTCGTCCCTGGCACGGCCCGAGCACGGCCGCGCGCGAGAACGGCCCCCAGGCCGCACGCGCAGCGTGCGGCCGAGCGCAGGGCCGGGTCGGCGGCGCGGCAGCGCCGCCGCTTGATACCAATGAGAACAATTCGGCAAGATCCGCGAGTTAGTCCGGCAGTCTCTGACCGTGTTCGAGGTAGAGCGTGTGGCCGATGGTGTGGGCGGTGATCGCGGCAGATACGCGGTTGGCGAGGCGTTCGATCAGTAGGCCGTCGAGTTCCTCGGGCGCGTGGTAGTCGTAGCCAGACAGTTCCCCGTCGGAGAACGTGATCCTGCTCTGTAGCTCGGGGCTGAGGATTCCGCCGTCGAAGATGAACAGGATCTTGTCGCCTTCCTTGGGGTGTGGTGCCCAGTCGACGACGAGTAGGTCCCCGATGCGTGGCTGGATGCCGAGTTCCTCCTGAACTTCGCGCACACAGGCTTGGAAGGGCGTTTCACCCGGCTCGATGTACCCGCCGGGGATGTCGAGGTAGTTCTTGTAGGTCGGCTTCACCAGCAGCACGCGACCGTGTTCGTCGAAGAACAGGACGCCCGCGGCTGCTCGGGCGCTTGCCATGGGAGGTGCGGTGGTCCCTTGGTCGCTCATGATCTCGACCCTACGGGGTTCGGCCGGCGTCGTCATGCGACGTGAAGACGTCGGGCAAGATCGGCAAGCCTGCGGCTGGGTTTGCCCTTCTGGCGACGTATCCAGGTCAGGACGAGTTGACGACTCAGGAAGTGGGTCCGTACCTGCTCGGGCGCGATGCGCTCGGCGGCCAGCATCGCATCGAGGGCCTCGTCCGTACGGTTCCACATGCTGAATGCCTGAGCCACGGCGAGGCCGTGACGTGCCCGTCGCTCGATCGGCAGGGCACTGGTGTCAAGGTCGGGGCCGACGTCTACGGCGATCTGGAGGTCTCCGAGCTCGATGGCGGTGGCTACGCGGTGGATGGCGACATTGGTGGGGCCGAATGCGGTCCAGACGTGGTTGGCGTCGCTTCCTAGCCTGCGTGACGACTCCTCGGCCTCGGCGAGAAAGCCGCGGACGCTCGTTCTGTCTTCGGCTCGGGCTGCCGCCATGGACCCTGCCAGCAGCAGCGTCCCATGCACCGAGAGCAGTTCTGGAGTCGCGTTGCCGAGCTGGTTGTCCAGCAGTCCTGTGACGTCGCTGGTGAGCTGGATGGCGGCGTCGTAGCGACCGATGGAAAGCAGCGCGTGTGTGACCGAGCGGAAGAGGGAGGCGATCACCAGCTGGTCGCCGGAGTTTTGCGCGTGGGTCAGACCACGCTCGGAGGCGATCCACGCGAGATCGTGCTCGCCGATCTTCACCAGGATGGTCGCGGCTGCGTGGTACGCCTGACCGAGTAGCGCCTGAGCGTGTAGCCGCTGGTCGCCGTCGTAGGTGACGGCGGCGTGCTGGGCCTGCGTGAGCAGCGTGGGCAGTCGCCGAACGACAAGTCCGTAACGAGACTCCTGGTAGGCGTTCCAGACATCGGCGATCTCGGCTCGCAGCTCGGTGAGGTCGGCCGGATCGCCCGCTTGGACCAGCGAGGTGAGCGGCGAGAGCTGGCGGAAGTCGGTGATCGCTGCCCGCAGCGCAGGAATGGTCCGCTCTCCGCTTTCCGGCGTCCACTCCAGTAGGGACGGCTCGGCGAGCAGATCGCCAAGGGACACGTCAAGTGCGATGGCGAGCGACTTGATCACGGACAGTCGGTCAAGGTCGATGTGGTCGTTCTCGACCTTGCTGAGCCAGTCGGCGGTACGGCCGATCAAGCCCGCGAGGACCTCTTGCGCCATCCCGCGCCGTTTCCGGTACCAGGCGACGCGTTCTCCGATGGTCAGGTGATCTGTCATGCCGCGCATGCCCGCTCCGACCTCGCCATATCGAATTTTGCGACCCGGAAAATCCTTCCGGGTCGGCATCCCCGTTGCGATCTAGTGTCACCGCTACCAGCAGTTCCGTCCATCGCACGGAGGGCAATCGTGGACGAGCAGCACGACATTCCGAACTGCTCCGCCTGCCGGGGTTCTGGATGGCGCTATGCGCAGGTGCGTCAGACATACGGCACGCGTTCCCTGGACGGTCGGACGGCTGTGGGAGCCATGGTTCAGTGTGCCGACTGTGCGGGTTCCGGGCGGTGCTCTTGATGAACATCCAGTTCGTTTACACCCGGCTGGCGGCGCTTCGGCAACCACTGTCTCCCGAGTTGATCGTGTTGGAGAGGCTCCAGTACCAGCTCATCCAGGCCGAGCATGTTGTGGCCAACCTGCGCCCCGAGCTGGAAGCCCTGCTGGTCTACGGTCCGCAACCGTGCCTGCCGGTGCACGTCTTCGTCGGGTATGGCGGTCGCTACTTCTCGTGGCAGAACGCCGAGAAGCGACACCCGGTCGATGACATCGGGGGAGCAGCCGAAGTCCTCGCCGCCTACGTAAGGCGCGACGAGGCTCCATAGAGCGGGCGCGGCGGTGAGGTTGACGCCCGGACGAAGTTCCGGGGACATCCGGGTTCTTCCCTCCCCGTCGCGCCTCATACGGCCCGGCAGAGCCGCGTGAGACCCCGTTCCCCCGTGCGGGTTCCACTTCTCCCACCCCCGGAAATGGCTCTGCCGGGCTCTACCGCCGACTATCGGGTGGGGGATGGCAGGAGCTTTGTGTAGTGCTACTGTCGGCCTGACAGGTCATATGCAAGACATTGGGGAAGCTGTCATGGCAAAGCGCGACGAAGACACCTTGAAGTACGAGCGGGTGCTGAACGCGCTGAGATCGCGCATCGAAGAAGGCACATACCCGCCCGGCACTCTCCTGCCCTCCCAGCATCAGCTTGTCGCTGAGTTCGACGTGTCACGACCGACCGTGATCGAGGCTCTTCGGCTGCTCCGCCAGGAAGGGTGGATCGAGACGCAGACCGGACGCGGCTCCTTCGTGCGCGGCAAGGTCCCCAACATCACCGATCAGCGCTCTTCCGCCGGCCAACGCCTCCTCGACGAGTCCGAGTCGGACACCTCGGCCGAGCTCCTGCAAGCCGGGATCGTAGTAGCTCCTCTCAAGGTCGCGACTCTGCTGGAGATCGCACCAGGCAGCAAGGCGTTCCTGCGGCAATACGTGATCAGCGATCAGGGCGGCCCCGTCGAGCTGATCTCGGCCTGGTTTCCGCTCGATCTGGTGGCAGGGACCAAACTCACCTCGCCTGAGCCGCTGGACGAAGGCATTCGCCGGCATCTGTACGGGCGCAAGAAGCTGCGCTTGGACCATGCGATCGAACGGACGAGCTCACGATCGGCCACCCCCGATGAAGCGGCAGCGCTGGGCATCGAGAATGGCGCTCCAGTTCTCAACGTGGTCGTCACCGGGCACGATGCGGCTGGACATCCTCGACAGTTGGTGGACGCGGTCCTTCCCGGCGATCGCCACGAGCTCCGGGACGTCTACCCGTTGACCTAGCTCGCCTGACAGGTGCGCCGTTCGCATGCACTTGACATGACAGGTTGGCCGTCGTATCTTCAGGTTACAACCTGATAGGTTAGGTTGAAGCATCAAGAGATGCTGCCAGATCAGGAGGCTCTGCGATGGCACTGCAAGGACCCATCCCCATTCACTTCCACCAGGTCTTCCCTGCGGGCTGTTACGCCGTGGGTGAGGTCGAGCCGGTCAGGGGCTTCGACGCCTCCACGAGCGGGCGTGAGGTTCAGGCCCGCGACAAGCAGACCGGAGAGCTGGTGTGGCAGATCGCGGTCATGGACGCGGATCCGGCCGTCAAGGCGTCGCAGAAGACGGTGGCCGTCAAGGTCATCTCCCCGGTGCAGCCGGTTCCCCCGGCTCCCATGTCGGGGCTGCCGTTCACGCCGGTCGAGTTCGACGGCATGACGGTCACCCCCTACGTCAACCAGCAGGGCCGGTTGGCGTACTCGATCAGGGCACGCGAGATGCGCGCGCCTCGCCAGTCCACCAAGAACGCCGTCAGCAAGGAGGTAGCGGCCTGATGTCCCCTCGACGCAAGCGCCCCACCAGCGTGATCAACCTCAACACCTCGGCCGGCGCTCACGCCGAGAACCGCCCTTACCGGCTGCGCACCCCGGTCCTCGTGCTCGACTTCGGCGCGACCTCGGTCCTGGTCACCACCTCGACGGCCAACCGGGTGACGGCGGCCGACGTGGAGTTCGCCCGTCAACTCGCCGACCAGGCGGCCGGCTTCGCACGCTCGGTCGAGCGCATGTTCCGTGGCCTGCCCACCGGCCGGGAGGTTGCGGCGAGATGACCCTCGACCCGTACACCTACGTGACCCTGTCGGTGCATGGCGACGAGAAGCCACAGATGCACGTCTCGTTCCACACCCCCGAGATCTCCGTAAACCTGCTCACGGTCGAGGACGTTCGTCCGGTGCTGCACCTGTCCACGCGCGAGGCGGACGTGATGATCTCGACCACAGGCGCGGGACCGGTCACCGACCACGACGTCACCTTGGCGCGCGAGATCTTCAACGCCGCCGCTCAGTACCTGGCCGACTGCGAGCGGCTGTACTCCGGCCAGTCGGCCACCGGCAAGGCCACCGACCAGACGGCGGCCTGACAGGTAAGGCGGGGCCGCCAGAAGCGCCAACTTCCGGCGGCCCCTCGGTTCTCCCCTGACTCCACATCACGAGAGGTTCCAAGCTTATGTTCAGGCGACTGCCCGGTGACGAAACGCGCAACCTCGTCACCACCACCCCCGACACGGCCGTGGTCTTCCGCCCGGCCGTCGTCACCACCCCCGCCATCCTCACCATCGTGATCTTCGCCTGGCGGCTCCTCGCCGGACTGGTCCGAACGATCTGGCGGCACCCTCTCGCCGTTCTCGTCATCCTCACCCCCGGCGCGCTGACGGTGCTGTACGGCTGGCGCGTCGCGCTGCTCTTGCTCATCCCGGTGCCGGTCGGGCTGATCGTCTGGGCGCTGACCGACCGTAGCTCCTTCGCCCACTGGATCGGCTGGCGGCTGCTGGCCTGGTGGCGGCTGGTCTTCATCTACCGGCGACACTGGCAACCCGTCATGATCGTCTCCGGACTCGGCAGACACCTCGGCGGCCGTGACTACCTGCCCCGCCTCGGCAAGGTCACCTGCAACACGTGGGCCGACAAGGTGACCGTACGCATGCTCGACGGACAAGCGGTCAAGGACTGGGCTGACCGTACCGACCACCTCGCGCACGGCTTCGGCTCACCTGCCTGCCGAATCGCCATCGCTAAGGCCGGACGGCTCATGCTGACCTTCCCCCGACGTGACCCGCTGGCTGAGGTGATTGGCGCGCTCCCCGTTCCCTCTGTGCCGAGCGTGGGACCGGTCGAGATCGGCAAGCAGGAAGACGGCACCCCCTGGCACCTTAAGATTCTTGGCACGCATGTCCTTGTAGCCGGTGCCACCGGGGCAGGCAAAGGCTCGATCATCTGGTCCACCATCCGCGCCCTGCTCCCGGCCCTGCGGGCGGGCCTGGTCGAGATCTGGGCGCTGGACCCCAAGCTGATGGAACTGTCCTTCGGCCGTGCCCTGTTCGGCGACCACTACGCCGCCACCCCGGCCGGCTGCGCCGACCTGCTGGATCAGGCCGTCAAGGTCATGCAAGAGCGCGCGGCGCGCTTCGGCGGTGTCCAGCGTTCCCACACCCCGACCGTGGAAGACCCCTTCGTCCTGGTGGTGGTCGACGAGGTGGCGTTCCTGACCGCCTACCAGGCCGACAAGGACCTCAGACGGCGCATCTCGGCTGCCCTGGCCACCCTCACCACCCAAGGGCGCGCGGTCGGCGTCGGTGTCCTGGCCGCGCTCCAAGACCCGCGCAAGGAGGTCATGAACATCCGCAACCTCTTCCCCGACAAGATCGCGCTCCGACTCGACGAGTCGGAACAGGTGGACATGGTCCTCGGCGACGGCGACGGCGCACGGGACCGGGGAGCGCTCGCCGACCAGATCTCCCCAAATCCCGCTCTGGGGGCCGGCGTTGGCTACGTCCGGCTGGAAACCTCACCCGACCCGGTCCGTGTCCGCGCCGCCTACGTCTCCGACGGCGACATCCGCGCGATGGTCGCCACCTTCGAGGGCGGTGAGGGCCGATGACGCTGGCTCACTTCCTCGACGGCCTTCGCTGCTCCTCCTGCCAAACCCTGAACGCGCTGCGGCTCGACCCGGCCCGCTCTGTGGTCGAGTGCCGCGAGTGCGGACAGTCGGTGCTGATCTTTCCCGAGATCGCCGAAGGGAAGGCACGATGAGCGACCGTTCCACCCCTCGCGCCCTGCGGATGGCCCAACCCCTTGCCCGCCAGGTAGCCGAAGAGGTCGCCAAGCTCCACGGCGTGTGCATCCGGCCCGTCCCTCTCAAGCGCCTCGACACCCACACCGGCCAGTGGGAGATCATCGATGCCCCTTGCGGTGCCACGCTCGACAGCAAGTGCCCGCCGTGCGCCAAGCGCAACCGGCAGCTCCGCATGGCCCAATGCCGCGAAGGCTGGCACCTGGAGGCCGAACCGACCATCACACCGGACGAGCCCAACGACGAACAACACTGGCTGATCGAGTTCCGCGCCGACATCCAAGCCCAACGTGACCAGGCTGACCGGGCGGGACACGACACCACCGACCTGGACGCGGTCATCTCCGGCCTGGACGGGGAGATCAACGCGGCAGGCATGCGCGGCAACGTGCTCGGCCGGACGGTCCCGAAGCGCAACCGCTCGACCAGACGACGGCAGGACGCCCCCGACCTGCCCAAGCGCAAGATGATCAACTCCACGCTCGGACGGACCTTCACCGGCTCGGACGGGAAGATCTACCGGCCGTCACTGTTCGTCACCCTCACCCTGCCCTCCTACGGCAAGATCCGTAACGGGGTGCCGGTCAATCCCGACAGCTACGACTACGCGCGGGCCGCCCGTGACGCGCTGCACTTCTCCAAGCTCGTCGATCGCTTCGTGCAGAACCTGCGCCGCGTGGCGGGCTATGACGTGCAGTACTTCGCCGCCGTGGAGCCTCAGAAACGGCTCGCGCCGCACCTGCACATGGCCATCAGGGGCACCCTGCCACGAGCGGAGATCAAGCAGATCGCCGCCGCCACCTATCACCAAGTGTGGTGGCCACCGACCGACCAGGTCGTCTTCGATGGTGACCGCCTACCCGTGTGGGTGGATGACGCGGGTTACCTGGACCCTGCGACTGGTGAGGTGCTGCCCACCTGGGACCAGGCCCTCGACCAGCTCGACGCCGACGAGGCGGGGGAACCCTTGCACGTGGTTCGCTTCGGCGTCCAAGTGGACGTACAAGGCGTGCTCGCCGGAACCCCGGACGCCGACCAATGCATCCGCTACCTGTCCAAATACCTCACCAAATCGATCAGTGACAGCCTCGACCCGGACGACCAGGCCCAGCGAGACCACGCGGCTCGTATGGCTGAGGCGCTGCGCTTCGAGCCCTGCTCGCCGACCTGCCCGAACTGGCTGCGCTACGGCGTCCAGCCCAAGAGCGCCAGGCCGGGCATGACTCCGGGCCAGTGCCGGGGCAAGGCCCACAAGCCCGAACACCTCGGCTACGCCGGACGCCGCGTCCTGGTCTCCCGCAAGTGGTCCAACAAGACTCTCGCCGAGCACAAGCAGGACCGCCGCATCTGGGTCCTGGAAGCCCTCGGCCAACCCGACGAGCCGACCGACCCGCACCGCTACGTCTGGAAGCCCGTACCGGCCGGAGACGCCAACGTGCCACCTCTGGCCATGCGGCTCCTGCGCTCGGTCGCCGAACGCCAGCGTTGGCGCGCCCACATGGCTCGACTACAGGCCGAAGCGGACGGCCAAGATCTCTCGGCAACTGAGCAGGCGGGGAGGGCGGCATGACTCAGAACCTCACGCGGGAGCCTGTGCCACTGCTCCCGGAGTGGGCTCGGGGCCGGTTGCTCACGGTCGAAGAGGCCGCTGAACGGCTGAACACCTCGGTCCGCTTCCCTCGCCGACTGATCGAGGAACGGCGAATCGCCTTTATCCATGTCGGACGCAACGTCCGTATCCCCGAAGCGGCGCTTGAGGCGTTCATCGCTGCGGGGCTGGTTGAACCGATCATCACCACGCGACGCAGGAGGGCCGCGTAATGGTCAAGACCGCACCTTCCACCCCCGAGGAGCCCAAGCGATCGTCCAAGGGCAGCTCGCCGAAGAGGCGCTTCGGCCGCGTCCGTCTGCTGCCCTCCGGTCGGTACCAGGCGCGTTACAACGGTCCTGACGGAGTTGATCGACCCGCGCCGTACACCTTCGCCACGAAGCGGGAGGCGGACCGCTGGCTGGTTCTCAAAGAGGCGGAGATCCAACGCGGCGACTGGCTGAACCCGGACGGCGGCATGATCTCGTTCGAGGTCTACGCGACTCAGTGGATCGATGATCGGGTGATCAAGCGGACAACGGAGGGTCTGTACCGGAGCCTGCTCAAGAACCACATCATGCCGACTTTCGGCAGTCGGCAGCTCGCCGACATCAAGGACGCTGACGTGCGACGGTGGCGCAAGGAACGTCTGAACGCGGCGGGGCAGTCGACGGTCGCCAAGGCGTACCAGCTCCTCAAGGCGATCATGAACACCGCTCTGGCAGACGAGTTGATCAGACGCAACCCATGCCAGATCAAGGGAGCTTCGGTAGCCGACACCCCGGAACGGCCGGTGGTGCCCCTGGCCAAGGTTCTGGAAGTCGCCGATGCCGTCCCTGAGAGATTCCGGGCTCTGGTGCTCCTGGGCACCTTCACCAGCCTGCGGTGGGGTGAACTGGCTGGCCTACGCCGTACCAATCTCGACCTGGAGGCGGGAGTGGTGCGGGTGGTGGGGACGCTCGTGGAGCTGAACGGTGGCAAGCTGTTCGACGACACGCCCAAATCGCGGGCCGGTCGACGGGTGGTCGCGATCCCCTCTGAGATCGTCCCCGACCTCAGGACACACCTCGCGCGGTACGCCGAGCCGGGGGAGTGGGGTCATGTCTTCATCGGCCCCAAGGGCGGCCTGTTGCGTCGCTCGGCCTTCCGCCGCATCTGGAACAAGGTCCAGGCGGATGTGGGACTCCCCGATCTCCACTTCCACGATCTTCGGCACGCGGGTAACACTCTCGCGGCAGCCACGGGCGCAAGCTTGCGAGAGCTGATGACCCGGATGGGGCACTCCTCCACGCGGGCGGCGCTGATCTACCAGCACGCGACGCAGGAGCGCGACCAGGCCATCGCGCAAGCGCTCGGCAAGGCGCTCAAGACCGAGCAGAAGAAGCGATCGGGCACGCAACGGGCACGTAAGATCAAAAAAACGAAGTGAAGATCACAAAGGCCAGGCTCCCTGTGTGGGATGACCTGGCCTTTCGTCGTGAGAGCGGACGACGGGAATCGAACCCGCGTAGCTAGTTTGGAAGACTAGGGCTCTACCATTGAGCTACGTCCGCGCGAACCGGTCGAAGTCTGGTCTAGACTTCATCCGGTCGTCAGGGCGTAAGCGTACCGGAGTCCCGGAGCGCGTGCGTACCCGGCGCCGCGGGGCGTGGCGCAGCTTGGCAGCGCGCTTGCTTTGGGAGCAAGAAGTCGCAGGTTCAAATCCTGTCGCCCCGACTGTGTGATGTCTCAGGACATCGGAAACCCTCGAACCTACGGGTTCGGGGGTTTCGTCTTGTTGGGGTTTACCTGAGGCTGGTAGTTGCGGGTGGGGT
>NZ_JBEXUP010000220.1:0-10883 GCF_040614375.1 Nonomuraea sp. NPDC005983 | reverse complement strand
GCCGTTCGGGCGGACGCTCTCCTTCGCCGGCCCCCGACGGGCGGTCAACAAAGATCGTCGGGAGAGGACGCAACCACACGGGCTCCTTGAGAGTCGAGGTGGCCCCGGCTCAGGTCTCCGCACCGGTCCGGCCCCGCCCGGTCGTGGTCCGGCTGGCGGCGCTGTTCGCCATGGACAGCCTGGCAGGGGGGTTCGTCGTGCAGGCCTACCTGGCCTACTGGCTGGGCGTCCACTACAAAGCTGACACGGCGAGCATCGGGCTGCTGTTCGCGGGCTGTGCCGTCCTGCAGACCGCCTCCTTCCTGCTTGCGCCGGTCATCGCGGCCAGGATCGGGCTGCTGAACACGATGGTCTTCACCCACCTGCCGAGTAACCTGCTGCTCATCGGCGTCGCCTTCGCCCCGGGGTTCCCAGTGGCGGCGGGGCTGCTGCTGGCCCGCGCCTGTCTGTCCTCGATGGACGTTCCCACCCGCCAGGCCTACGTCATGGCCATGGTCCCGCCCACCGAGCGCACCACCACAGCCGCCGTCACCAACACCGCCCGCTACCTGACCCGCCCCGTCGGCCCCGCACTGGCCGGGCTGCTGCAGCCCCTCGGTCTGGCCTGGCCGTTCCTCATCGCCGGGACCGCCAAGACCCTCTACGACCTGACCCTGTGGCGGATCTTCCGCCGCGTCGAACTCCCCACCGGAGGCCCATCGTGATCTAGGTGACCAGGGCCCGGCCCGAAACCGACCGGATCGCCTGCCCCTGGCTGATCCGCCGCTTCATCGACCCTGACGCCGAGATCCGCTACGCGTCCCGCGACCAACGTCCAGCTGCCCGCCGCAGCACGTTTGATGAACGGAGCGCGCTCCTCTGGCGGTCATCGGCCTGGTCCGGGTCGGTACCGACAAGCAGAACACCCAGCGGCAGCACGACGCCCTCGATCCGATCTGCCTGAAGGTCTTCGAGGAGAAGATCAGCGGCAAGCTCGCCACCGACGATCGGCCCGCGCTACTGGACGCGCTGTCCCACATCCGCGACGGCGACCTGCTGACCGTCCAGAAGGTCGACCGCCTCGGCCGCAACCTCCTCGAAGGACTCATCGTCCTCACCGACCTGTTCCAGCGCGGCGTCGGCGTCAATGACTTGCGCCATGAGCCACGTCACACACGGAAGCTGTCACGCCGGCCATGGCCCGCCCGTCTTGAAGGCACTCGGAACCACCGATGGAGGGATGATCATGGTTCACGCTGCGGGACGACGCCGGGCAAGGCTGCGTCACTGGGTGCTGGGTGCCGTCGCTGTGCTGGTGGGCGCGTTGTTGTTCGGCGCGTACGGCTGGCAACCCGCTAAGGCTGATTTCCGCTCGCCGTACCTGGCCGCGATGGTTTCCCGGTACGCCGACACACCGACGGCCCGCTTTCACTACATCGAGGCCGGTTCCGGCACCCCGTTGATCTTGATTTCGCCCGGCGGCAGCACCGTGATCGGCTGGAAGGAGCAGGTCGGTGTGCTGGCCCGCGAGCACACTGTCTATGTGATCGACCTGCCCGGCCAGGGCTACACCCAGGTCAAGGACCCGGACTTCGGCTACGACCTGAACGCGATGACCGCCGCCATCGGCTCCTTCATGGACGCCGTCGGCGTCCGGCAGGCGGGATTGGCCGGCAACTCCTGGAGCGGTGGCTGGGCACTGGCTTTTGCCCAACGTCACCCCGAGCGAGTCAGCAAGCTGGCCCTGCTCGATGCCACTGGGCTGGATCTGCCCGGCACGTTCATGTGGGAGGCGTTGAAGATTCCGATCCTTGGCGAGCTGGCCGTCAAGCTGTCCACCAGCCGATCGGCCGCCCGGGGCCTGGCCGAGGGCATGCTCGTCCATAAGGAACGCATCACCGACGAACTGCTGGAGGAGTGGTGGGCTCCGATGACCTTCCCTGCCAACATTCGAGCCACCTATCTGCTGGAACGCCGTCTGGACTGGAGCGCGACCGAGCGTGCCCTGCCCTCCACCAAGACGCCGACCCTGGTGCTGTGGGGCAAGCAGGACACCATCCAGCCGGTTAAGCGGGCGCAGCGCTTCGCCGACCTGCTGCCCCACGATCAGACCTACATCCTGGACGGCTGCGGCCACGCCCCCCAACTCGATTGCCCTGACTCCGTCAACTACCACCTGCAGGCATTCTTTGCCCCTGCACCATGACCTGTTCGGCGAGCTCTCGGTACTTCCGGACCTTTTTGCGGTCCAAGCCCAGGTGTTGGGAGATCGCCGTGATCGTCAGCCCCTTGTTGACCAGGTTGTGGATGATGGCGTGTCGTTCTTGGGTGCGCAGCGCGGTGACCGAGTCTCGGTCGGCCTCCCGCGAAATGGCGGTGTTCTCCGTCGCGGGCGCCGAGACCTCGACCGGCGCAGGAAGGTCGACTGACGTGTCGACAGATTCTCAGGCAGGCGTCACCCGCAGGTTGTCCGACGTGCTGCACAATGACTCCGCGGTCGGTCGGTGATGATCGTGTTCTTGGTCGAATGAGATCATCACCGAGCGGTCGCCCTCATGTTTGGCGGGTTATGTGATCGCTACCAACTTCGAAGAAACTCTTCATGTCACGGTCCGTGGCGAGATCACACACATTGCGCCAGAGCCACTTTTACACGGCCACGGACAACAACTTCTTTGGGTGACGACGGGCCATGTGGTTAATGTCGATGAAACGTTGGCTTTTCTGACGAGATGGACGGTGAGGCTGGACATTGCAGTGACGGCTTCGCTGCTGGTGGGGTCGTCGATGTTGCCCAGGCGCAGGCGGGGGCAGGAGCGCGAGAGGACTAAGGCTTTGCCCGTCGGCCGACATGTAGTGGTGGACGAATCCGACGCGGGAGCAGAGCTGGGGTATCGGGAGGTGTTTGGATGCCGGGCATGCCGATGAGCAGTCGAGAGTGTTGCCAAGCCAGCCTGACGGCCCCCAATATCGCGTCACCAAGCAATCCAGGTCACCGCGATAGATGAGTACTGCGAGGCGTAACAACCGAATTTGGGTGTTTGGCTTGCCGTGTTGGTAGTCATCTGATGGGGTGGCACAACCTCTCCTTTGGCGGCGGCAGATGACGAGGAGGTTTCGGTGGCGGGAATTCCGTATGCCAGTGCTGTAGGCGAGACAGACGACCAGCGAAAGGGATCGCTGGTGGTAGTGGACACGCCCGCGGAGGTCCGGGAACTGCATGCTTGGCTCCGCCGGGAACCGGAACTGCGAGGCGGCGTCCGTCTGCTGGAAAGCCCACCGCCGACCGGGGCGCTGGGGCCGGTGGCCGAGGCTGTGCAGGTTCTCGCCGGCGCTCCGGTGGCGGCGGTGGCCGGGGCAGTGATCGCCTGGCTTCGGTACCGTACGAGCGACGTGAAGATCACGGTCAAGCGGCCAGACGGGACGGAGGTGCAGGTCAGCGCTGCCCGGATCAAGACGTTGAACGCCGAGCAGACCCTTGCGGTGACGGCGCAGATCGAAACGGCGCTGAACAACGAGCGGCCCTTGCCGGTGCCGGAGGAGAGTGCGGGTGGCTGAACCGGCCAGTCTGCCCGCGAGGTTGCTGTCCGGACCGGGGGTACGTGCCCTGCTGGTCGGATCGGGCCGCCACCCCGCTGCGGGGGCGCTGATCGAGGATGTGCCGGCAGCCGTCACCAGCATGCACGACCTGGCTGACGCCGTGGTGCAGCACGCTGGACTGGATCGCCGGCATCTGACCTGTCTGTCAGACCCCCGCGACCCGGCCGAGTTGGCCAAAGCTATCGCCGACCTGGCCGAGCAGTCCGACGAAGTGGCGTTGTTCTACTACGCCGGGCATGGCCTGCTGGGCCCCGATGGCGAGCTATATCTGGCCACCCAGGCGACCGCGGACCTGGGTCGGGGGTCGGCCGTCTATCAGGCGCTGCCGTTCAACCAGGTGCGTGATCTGCTGTCCCAGGTGCGCGCCCACCTGAGCGTGGTGATCTTGGACTGCTGCTGGGCGGGTTGGGCCACCGGTTGGCCCGACAGCTACCTGCTGACCGCCACCAGTAGGAACGAGACGGCTTGGGCTCTGTCAGGTGAGCGGCATACCGTCTTCTCTGGCGCGCTGATCGACGTGCTCGCTCGAGGCGATCCCCTCGGGCCGTCACTGCTGTCACTGGATGATGTGCATGCCAGCTTGACCCGCGTCTTGTCCGATCGTCGCTTGCCGGCGCCGCGCCGTCAGGCCGCCGACGCCCACGGGCGCCGCCCGCTGACGGTCAACCACGCCTACCGGCCACCCACCGCACGCCCCTCGCCGGTGCCCGCGGCCGCCCACAGCCAGCACAGCCCCTACCTGGGATTGCGTTCCTACGGCGTGCAGGACGAGGCATTCTTCTTTGGCCGCGAGCACCTCACCGACATCTTGAAGCAGCGGGTGAACGCTGCTGAAGGGATGCCGGTGCTGGTCACCGGCCCGTCCGGATCCGGCAAGTCCTCACTCCTGCAGGCGGGCCTGATCCCCAAACTGGGGCCGGGACGCTGCCTGCTGCTCACCCCCGGCGCCACCCCTCTGGATCGTCTCCGCGACAGCCTTCACGACCTGGCCGGCCCGCCCGGCCGGCACGACGAACCCTCGTGGGATACGACACGGCCGCTCGAGGAGCTGGTAGAGAAGCTGCCGGCTAACACAGTCATCGTGGTGGACCAGTTCGAGGAGTTGTTCACTCAGTGCACCGAGCCCGCCCAGCGCGCGTCCTTCATCACAGCCATGGCCACAGCCTGGCGGAGCGTACGAGTGGTGCTGGGAGTGCGTGCGGACTTCTTCGGTCACTGCACCCCCTACCCTCAGCTCACCGGTGCGCTGGAACATCCGGTAGTGGTCAGTCCTCTATCCCGCGCCCAGCTGCGCAAGGTGATCGAACAGCCCGCCCGTCTGGCCGGCCTGATCTTGGAGGAGGGGCTGGTCGACACCCTGTTGCAGGATCTGGGCGCCGATGCCATCAGCCCGAGCAATACCACCGGGACGTTCAGTGCGCCGTTGCCGTTGTTGTCGCACGCCCTGCTGGCCACGTGGCAGCTCCGCGACAACGGCCGGCTCACCCTGGCTGGGTACCGCGCCACCGGCGGTATCACCAAGGCCCTGGCCAAGACCGCCAACGACACCTTCGATAGCCTCACCGAGGCTGACCAGCAGGTCGCCCGCCACTTGCTACTGCAGCTGGTGCATCTGGGCGAGGGCACCGAGGACACCCGCCGTACCGTCGCCTTGGCCGAACTCCGCCCGGCCACAGACACCACCGAGGACGACCTCGCCACCACGAGAGTGCTTAATTCCTTCGCCCAAGCCCGGCTGGTGACGGTCGACGAGGACAAGGCGCAACTCGTCCACGAAGCACTCATCCGCGCCTGGCCCCGGCTACGATCCTGGATCGATACCGGCCGCGCCGACCTGCTGGCGGCGCAGCAACTCGCCGAAGACGCCGCCCGCTGGGAGCGCCACCAACACCAAACCGGCTACCTGTATGACCAGGCCCGCCTGCAAGCCATCAGCGCCGCACGCCAGCGCTGGCACGACAATCCCGCCCACCACCGCGCCCAGAGCCACAGCGTCAACGCCTTCCTACGCGCAAGCGAGCATGCCGCACAGCGCCTCACCCGACGCCGCCGGATCACCATCATCACCCTGATCACTTTGATCATCGCGTCACTGGCGGGAGCAGCAGCTGCCATCATCGCCGCCAAAAACGCCAGCATCCAGCAGGCCCTGGCTGAATCCAACAGCCGGGAAGCCATCTCACGCCAGCTCGCGACACAAAGCGAAAGTGCCACTGCCAGCCTGGCACAAGCACTGGCCGCCGCCAGTTGGCGCTTCTCGCCCACCGACGACGCCCGCCATGCCCTGCTCACCGCACTGACCGACCCCGCAAGAGGCATCCTCACCGGCCACAACGGCATCGTGGAGGAAGTGGCGTTCAGTCCCGACGGCCGCACCCTAGCCACCACCAGCGACGACGAGACCGTTCGCTTGTGGGACGTGACCAGCCACCGCCAACTCGGCGCAGCCCTCACCGGCCACACCAGCAGCGTCTTCGGGGTGGCCTTCAGTCCCGACGGCCGTACCCTCGCCACCACCAGCAAAGACAAAACCGTACGCCTGTGGGACGTGACCACCCACCGCCAACTCGGCACCTCACTGACCGGGCACACCGGCACCGTGCTCGGGGTGGCGTTCAGCTCCGACGGCCGTACCCTCGCCACTGCCAGCGCAGACGGGACCGTTCGCTTGTGGGACGTGACCAGCCACCGCCAACTCGGCGCCGCCCTCACCGGCCACACCAGCGTCGTGGAGGAAGTGGCGTTCAGTCCAGACGGCCGTACCCTCGCCACCACCGGCTGGGACAAAACCGTTCGCTTGTGGGACGTGACCAGCCACCGCCAACTCGGCGCCGCCCTCACTGGCCACACCAGCTTCGTGGAGGGGGTGGCGTTCAGTCCCGATGGCCGTACCCTCGCCACTGCCAGCGACGATGAGACCGTTCGCTTGTGGGACGTGACCAGCCACCGCCAACTGGGCGCCGCCCTCACCGGCCACACCAGCGTCGTGGAGGGGGTGGCGTTCAGTCCCGACGGTCGTACCCTCGCCACCGCCAGCGCAGACGGGACCGTTCGCTTGTGGGACGTGACCAGCCACCGCCAACTCGGCGCCGCCCTCACCGGCCACGCCGGCAGCGTCTTCGGGGTGGCGTTCAGTCCCGATGGCCGCACCCTTGCTACCACCAGCGACGACGAGACCGTTCGCTTGTGGGACGTGACCAGCCACCGCCAACTCGGCGCCGCCCTCACCGGCCACGCCGGCTACGTCTTCGGGGTGGCGTTCAGTCCCGACGGCCGTACCCTCGCCACCACCGGTTGGGACCAAACCGTTCGCTTGTGGGACGTGACCAGCCACCGCCAACTCGGCACCCCGTTGACCGGGCACACCGGCAACGTGGAGGGGGTGGCGTTCAGTCCCGACGGCCGTACCCTCGCCACCACCGGTTGGGACAAAACCGTTCGCTTGTGGGACGTGACCAGCCACCGCCAACTGGGCGCCGCCCTCACCGGCCACGCCGGCTTCGTAAAGGGGGTGGCGTTCAGTCCCGACGGCCGTACCCTCGCCACCACCGGTTGGGACAAAACCGTTCGCTTGTGGGACGTGACCAGCCACCGCCAACTCGGCACCCCGCTGACCGGGCACACCGGCAACGTTGAGGGGGTGGCGTTCAGTCCCGATGGCCGTACCCTCGCCACCACCAGCTGGGACCAAACCGTTCGTTTGTGGGACGTGACCAGCCACCGCCAACTCGGTGCCGCCCTCACCGGCCACACCAGCAGCGTCTACGGGGTGGCCTTCAGTCCCGATGGCCGTACCCTCGCCACTGCCAGCGCAGACGGGACCGTTCGCTTGTGGGACGTGACCAGCCACCGCCAACTCGGCGCCGCCCTCACCGGCCACACCAGCAGCGTCTACGGGGTGGCCTTCAGCCCCGACGGCCACACCCTCGCCACCACCAGCAACGACAAAACCCTTCGTTTGTGGGACATGAGCACCCACCGCCAACTCGGCGCCGCCCTCACCGGCCACACCAGCGCCGTGGTCTGGGTGGCGTTCAGTCCTGACGGCCACACCCTCGCCACCGCCAGCGAAGATGAAACCGTACGCCTGTGGAATGTTGCGCTACTTGCCGACCACGATCTATTCGTCTCAGTCTGCAAGGCGGCGGCCCGATCCCTCACCTCGGCAGAGTGGCGAGACTACGGCCTTCCGGAGCCGTACGAGCCGGTGTGCGCGCCGGTGCTCGGGCAGTGAACCATTTCCGGGTCTCCAGCGGGGATCGGCACAGCGTAGGCCTCGACCATCGCCAGTTTGTACTCCGGTGTGAACGAGCGCCGCTTCGGCCACGGTACGCCTGGCGATCGGGTGACGTGGTCAGGCCGTACGGCATCAGCGAGTTGTCCCGTGTGGCCGCCTGGTGATCAGGAGTTGCGACTGAGGAGCCGGCGTATCCGGTCGGCGACGAGGTTTGGTTGCTCGGCCTGGATGAAGTGTCCTGAGGCGACGTCCTCGTAGCGCCCGTCGGGGAGGTTCTCGGCGTAGCGGCGCTGGTGCTCGCGGATGGCGGCGTTCTGATGCTCCCGCCCTTTGGCGGCGCGGGCCGCAGACAGCACGATCGTCGGACATTTCGGGAGTTGGGGTGGTTGGGCGCGGAACTGCGGGATGGCGGCGGCCACCGCCTGTATCTCCTGGCGGGTCTGGGAGATCCCGGCGGGGGTGAAGTCCTCGGCCAGCATGGTCTGGTAGGTGTCGGCGGAGAACAAGCGTCGGACGTTGCCGCTGAACAGCCGCGCCAGGGGAGGGAAACGGCTGAGCGTCTGTGTCACTGCCAGCATGTTGTCGATCTTCTTGGTGGTCTGGTCCCAGGTGTCGTACACCGGGGAGGTCTCCGGTAAGGCGTCGACCAGCAGCAGCCCCCGCAGCCGGGATCCCAGGCGCTCGGCGGCGCGGCGGGCGACCAGCCCGCCCATGCTGTGCGCGACGAGCACGAACTCGCCCGGGACTACCGCCTTGGTCATCGCGATCAGGTCGGCGGCCATGTCGTCGATGCTGAGCTGCTGGGTGGTGCGGCCGCTGAGGGCGCGCCCGGCGCGGTCGTAGGCCACCAGCCGCGCCTGGTCGGCCAGCGGCGACAATACTGGGTCCCAGCAGGTCCGGCCGCAGCCTCCGCCCGCCTCGAAGACCACCCGATCCTGCCCCTGGCCGGACTCCTCGACATAGACGTACCGGCCGTTCGCCTGCACTCTCCGCCCCGGCACTTCCCGCATGCCGCCCCCTTCGCCCGCTACGTTTTCATTTTGGATAATGGTATCGCATATGAAATCGTTCGGCCATGGACCCTGTAGAGCAGCTGTTGCACCCGGTGCGGCTGCGTATCGTGCACGCCCTGTCCGCAGCAGGAACGCTGACGATCGCGCAAATGTGCGCCCGCATGCCCGAGGTGCCGAAGATCACGGTGTACCGCCAGGTCGCCCAGCTGACCGAGGGAGGGTTCCTGGAAGTGGACGGCGAGCAGCGGGTACGCGGCGCGGTCGAGCGCCGCTACCGGCTGCGTCAAGACCGGCCCACCATCGACGCCGGCGCGGCCGCCGCGATGTCGCTCGACGACCACCGCCGGGGATTCGCCGCGGCCATGGCCGTTCTGATCGCCGAGTTCAACGCCTACCTGAACCGCGACGGCGCCGACCCGGCCGCCGACTCGGTCTCCTACCGGCAGGGCACTCTGTGGCTGAGTCCGGACGAGCTCACCGCGACGATGGCCGACCTACTCGCGGTACTGCGCGACCGGCTGGCCAACACTCCCGCACCAGGCCGCACGCCATACCTACTCAGCGCGATCTTGTTCCCTGCCGAGCAACCGCCTGCGCATGGAACCGATCGTTAGCCGGTGCCGGTCCTGCCTCAAGGGCCCGGCGCTCGGGTCGCCGTCACCAGGGGCAAGGTGGAGCGTCGCGGCAGGCCACGAGGGGTAACAGCAGCGAGGTTCGAGGTCGGGTTTCGGCCTGGGCGCTCAGCGAGGCCCGGCCACTGCTCGGCCCTCCTAGGCGGCAGCGTACAGGGCCTCCCGCATGTGCTCTACGGGGAGCCCGGAGTTGACCTGCGGCGAGCCGCTCGTTTGGGCCGTTTGACGCGATTCCTACCTCTCCTCCTACTTGATCGCGGCCAGGTCCAGGACGTACATCTCGTTCTTGATCGGATAGGTCATCAGCCGGTCGAAGCCACCGTCGGGGATCGCCATTCCATTCGCGTTCGACCGTATGCCAAGGTCGGCCGACCTGCCGGTGTCGGCGTCGTAAAGCGTCAGGACGGCCTGGTTTCCCGGTCCCCTCAAATCGACCTTGAAGAAGCGCTCCAGGCCGGCGTCGTCGCCTAGCTGGAAGCTGCTCGGCAGTTCGCGCTCCTGGGAGCCGTCGCGGTCGCGGACGAACCTACGCAGGATGGTCTGGGTCTGCACCGTGTCCGGGCACCGGCGGGTGCCGCACTTGATCTCCTTGCCGGAGCGGTCGCGGGGGCGTTTGACCTTGACGGTCTTGTATCGCACGGCCACGCCCGCGCACCGGTCGACGCCGCACCTGACCTCCTCGTCGGCCTTGACCACGGCGTCGCGCCGCTCACCGGTCTCGACATTGAGCAACTCGCGGAAGATCGCCTTTCCGTGGTGGACGCCCACCCACGGCCATTGCAGGATGTGGTGCCGCTCGGCGCCCTTCACCGGCTGCGGCGAGCCCCCGCTCAGTGGCACCCGGTAAACCCCGCCCTTCTCGTAGGCGAAGACCACGTCCGCGCCTGTCACCGTCAGCCCGTTGATGTGCCCCTGCTTCATGACGTTTCCGAGGGGGACGTCGGTCACCGGCCGAGGCCGGCCGCCGGTGGCCGGCACCGTCCAGATCCGGGCGACCCGCGGGCTGCCCGCCTCCTTGTAGGACGCCCACCAGACGATGTTGCCGCCACCGGCGGCGACGCCGTCGGCGAAGATCGCCGATCCCTTCGTCGGCGGGATCTCGGCGAGCTGCCTGGGCTGGCCGGTGCCCAGGTCGTAGCTCCACAGGAACTGACGCTTTCCGTCGGGGACACCCGTCATGACCAGCAGCGTGTGATCGTCGAGGAGTAGCTGCGGGTAGTACGTGCGGCCGTCGGGCAGCTTAGCCGGGATCTTGTGTACGGCCTGCGGCCACACCTTCTCGATGGGCGGCGGAATCTTGTCCGCCGACGGCTCGGCCTCGCCGGTCGCGCTGACCGCGGGGTGCGGCTCGGCCGACGCGCCCAGGGCGCTCACCGCCGCGCTCGCCCCGCCTGCCACCAGGATCACGGACGCGGCCGCGCG